>NZ_SPKJ01000050.1 GCF_009866965.1 Propylenella binzhouense
CGATCAGGTAGACGGCCTCGCCCAGCTTCCGGCGCAGGCCCCGCTGCGCCTGGGCGAGAATGGCGGCGAACAGCCCGCCGAACACCGCACTCGGCCGCCGGGCGTTGGCGTCGGCCAGCGTCGAGCGCGCCGCCGGCCTGGCGCCCACATGGTAGAGGCGGGCGGCATGGCTCGCGAGCCCCTCGACGGTCTCGCGCAGGCTCACCGCCCCGGCAAGCTGCCCGTAGAGGAGCGCGATGAACTGGCTCTTCGTCGACAGCCGCCGCACGTGCTTGTCCGCCGCGTGTTCTTCCACCAGCCGCTCGAACACGCCCCACGGAACCTGCTTCAGGACATCGTGGAAAACGCTATTGTGATGCCGCACGGTGTTGCCCCCTGTCGTGTCCGGAAGACGCGCCAACGTCTGAACACGAGTAGAATCAACACCGTGCACCCAGTCCAGAAAATTAAACCGGACAGCAGTGGGCTTGACCCGGCGATCCAGAGAGCGGTCACGATGCGATCGTGTGACGCCGCCGTGGATGCCCGGTCGAGCCCGGGCAGGACGACCAGGGATGGGGCGGAGCACGGGAACGCAGCATGCGGCCGGCGGAGCGGGAGGCCCTCGCCCGAAGCGGAATGCGGCCGCCTCAGAGCGGGATGTTGTCGTGCTTCTTCCAGGGATTGGCGAGCTCCTTGCCGCGCAGCAGCCGGAGCGCGCGCGCCACGCGCCGGCGGGTCGAGTGCGGCATGATCACGTCGTCGACATAGCCGCGTTCGGCCGCCACGAAGGGGTTGAGGAAGCGGTCCTCGTAGCGCTGGGTGTGGGCGGCGATCCGCTCGGGGTCGTCGAGATCCTTGCGGTAGATGATCTCGACCGCGCCCTTGGCGCCCATCACCGCCACCTGCGCCGTCGGCCAGGCATAGTTGACGTCGCCGCGCAGGTGCTTCGACGCCATCACGTCATAGGCGCCGCCGAACGCCTTGCGCGTGATGACGGTGACCTTCGGGACGGTCGCCTCGGCATAGGCGAAGAGGAGCTTCGCGCCGTGCTTGATGAGCCCGCCATATTCCTGCGCGGTCCCGGGCAGGAAGCCCGGCACGTCGACGAAGGTGACGAGCGGGATGCCGAAGCAGTCGCAGAAGCGGACGAAGCGCGCCGCCTTGCGCGAGGCGTCGCTGTCGAGGACGCCCGCGAGCACCATCGGCTGGTTGGCGACCATCCCGACGGTGCGCCCCTCGATCCGGGCGAAGCCCACCACGATGTTCCCGGCATGCGCGGCCTGGATCTCGAAGAAGTCCTCCTCGTCGGCGACCTTAAGGATCAGCTCCTTGATGTCGTAGGGCCTGTTGGCGGAATCCGGCACCAGCGTGTCGAGCGAGCGGTCGATCCGGTCGCCGGCCGGCTCGGCCGGGATCTCGGGAAGCTCGGCGCGGTTGCTGAGCGGCAGGAACGCGAAGAGCCGCCTGATCCCGAGCAGCGCCTCGATGTCGTCGTCGAAGGCGCCGTCGGCGACCGACGACTTCACCGTGTGCACGGAGGCGCCGCCGAGCTCCTCCGGCGTCACCGTCTCGTTCGTCACCGTCTTCACGACGTCGGGCCCGGTCACGAACATGTAGCTCGTGTCGCGCACCATGAAGATGAAGTCGGTCATGGCCGGGGAATAGACGTCGCCGCCGGCGCAGGGCCCCATGATGACCGAGATCTGCGGGATGACGCCGGAGGCGAGCACGTTGCGCTGGAACACCTCGGCATAGCCGCCGAGCGCCGCCACGCCCTCCTGGATGCGCGCGCCGCCGGCGTCGTAGAGCCCGATGATGGGCACGCGGTTGCGGAGCGCCATGTCCTGCACCTTCTGGATCTTCTCCGCATGCGCCTCCGACAGCGAGCCGCCAAACACGGTGAAATCCTTGGCGAAGACGTAGACGGGCCGGCCGCCGATGGTGCCCCAGCCGGTCACCACGCCGTCGCCGGGGATCCGCGTCTCCTCCATGCCGAACTCGGCGCAGCGGTGCTCCACGAACATCCCGAATTCCTCGAACGAGCTTTCGTCGAGGAGGACCGCGATGCGCTCACGCGCGGTCAACTTGCCGCGACGGTGCTGCGCCTCGATCCGCGCCAAGCCCCCGCCCTGCCGCGCGGTTTCGCGCCGCGCCTCGAGCTCCGCCAGAACGTCGCGCATGCCGGGTCCTTTCCGTCCTCTCCGCGGCCGTGGTAGCACAGCCGCCGGCCCGCGCGGCAATCGGCACTTGGTCGGAACGCAGTCGGCCGCGACCGGCCGCCGACGGGGCGCCGCCGAGGACGGGAGATCCCCCATGCATCCGCGCCGGGTCGTCACGCTGCCGCTCAGGCTGGAAGGCCTCTTCATCGCGGCAATCGCGCTCTTCGTCTATGCGGTCGGCGGCACGAGCTGGTGGCTCTTCGCCCTCCTCTTCCTGGTGCCCGACCTCTCGATGCTCTGCTATCTCGCCGGCCCGGGCGCCGGCGCCGTCGGCTACAATGCCGTCCACACCTATGCCGCGCCCATCCTTCTCGGCGCGGCCGGCTGGTTCGGCAATCACGGCATGCTCATCACGCTCGCGCTGATCTGGACCGCCCATATCGGGATCGACCGCGCCCTCGGCTTCGGCCTCAAGCAGCCGACCGGCTTCCGCGACACCCATCTCGGCCGCATCGGGCGGGGCTGACGAAAGCGGGCTGGCAAGCGGCTTGCGCGCAAGGACGCGCATCGCCTCGCCCTTCCCGGCCGGCGCGCGCTGGTCTAGGAGCATGCGTCCGCCGCCCAGACCGCGAACGCGATGAACCCGAATGCCGTCCCGCCCGGCCTCGCCTGGCCCCAGCTTGCTCCGATCCTGCTCCTCTTCGCCTCGAACGTCTTCATGACGTTCGCCTGGTACGGTCATCTCCGCTTCAAGGCGGCGCCGCTCTGGGCCGCGGTGCTCGTGAGCTGGGGGATCGCCTTCTTCGAATACTGGCTCGCGGTGCCGGCGAATCGGATCGGCATCGCGGTCTACTCGCCGGTCGAGCTGAAGACGATCCAGGAGGTGATCACGCTCACCGTCTTCGCCGGCTTCTCCGTGTTCTGGCTGCGCGAGGCGCTGACGGTGAACCACATCGTCGGCTTCGCGCTGATCGCGGCCGGCGCCTATTTCGTGTTCCGCGCCTGAGCCGGCCGTGAACTACCGCCACGCCTTCCACGCCGGCAATTTCGGGGACGTGCTGAAGCATGTCGTGCTCGCGCGCATCCTGGAGCACCTGAAGGCGAAGCCGGCGCCGTTCCGCGTGCTCGACCTCCATGCCGGCACCGGCTTCTACGATCTCGCCGCCGCTGCCGCCGCGCGCACGGAAGAATGGACGGAGGGCGTCGGCCGGCTCTACGCGGAGGGCACGATGCGGCCGGTCGCGCTCGCCCCGGCCGTGGAGGCGCTGCTCTTGCCCTGGCGGCAGGCGATCGCCTCGGCCAATGACGGCGCCCGGCTCCTCCATTATCCGGGCTCGCCGGAAATCGCGCGCAGGCTGACGCGGAGCCAGGACCGGCTGATCCTGAACGAGCTCCATCCGGAGGATCACGGCACGCTCGCCGCGCGCTACGCCGCCGACCGCCGCATCCGCGTCACCGGCCAGGACGCCTGGGTCGCCGCCCGCGCCAACCTCCCGCCGCCGGAGCGGCGCGGGATCGTCATCGCCGATCCGGCCTACGAAGCTTCGGACGAGACGGCGAAGCTCCTGTCCGGGCTCGCGGAATCCCATCGGCGGTTCGCGACCGGGATCGTCTTCGCGTGGTACCCCGTCAAGGCGCAGGCCGACGCCAACGCGCTCGCCCGCCGCGTGGCCGCGCTCGGCCTGCCGAAGACGATCCGCATCGAGCTGACGGTCCGCCGCGCCGACGGCAAGCTGCGGATGAACGGCTCGGGCATCTTCGTCGTCAACCCGCCCTGGAGGCTCGAGGCCGAACTCCGCCAGATCCTGCCGGCGCTGCAGGCCCGCCTCGCGGATGCCGAGGCGCGCTTTCCGGGCGGCTGGCGGCTGGAGCCGCTCACCGGGGAGCGATAGAGCGGGGGGAGCGAAGGGCGGAAGCCGGGAGAGAGAATGCCGGACCCGAGGGGGCGGGTCCGGCAGGGAGCGAGGCCCACCGCGCGTGCGTGACGCACGGTGGGCTTCAAGGAGGGAACAGCTGGCTGTCTCATAACGCACGGTGGGGAGGGAGGAAGTCCGTGCGCCGTCGAGCCCGTCAGCTGCACGCTAGATGCGCTTCGGAAGCCGTCCGGGCAATCCGGTCTGCCGCATGCCAGCCATGCAATTTGCTCTCGGCTTGGGCATAAGCTCACATTTTAGGCACATTTTCTCCGGACGGACCGGCCCTTCCGCCAGCGTCCGAGCGCGGCTAAGCGAGTTGGGAATCCCTGAATGTCCGAGCTCCAGGAAAGGCGAGACCCCGCTTCATGGCGCAACCGGCGACGATCTGGGTGGTGACGGACGGCAAGGCCGGCGATCTTGCCCAAAGCGAAGGCCTGGCTGCCGCCCTCGGCGGCCGCGCGGAACGGCGCGACGTGCGCGCCCGGCGGCCATGGTCCTACCTCGCGCCCTGGGGACCGCCGGACCCTGCGGACGACCCCCGGCGGCCCGGATCCCGCTTCGCGCCGCCCTTTCCCGACATTGCGGTCGCGACCGGGCGGCGGGCCGTGCCCGTGCTCCGACGGCTCCACGCGGCCGGAAGCGAGCGGCCGTTCACGGTCTTCCTGAAGGATCCGCGCTGCGACCCCGCTGTCGCCGATCTCGTCTGGGTCCCCGAACACGACGCGCTCCGCGGCCCGAACGTGATCACGACGCTGACCGGCCCGCACCGGTTCTCCGCGGCGCGGCTTCGGGAGATCCGCAGAGCCCCGCCGCCCTTCGGCGCGCTTCCCCGCCCCCTTCTCGGCGTCATTCTCGGCGGGCCGGCGCGCGGAACGCGCTATTCGGAGGCCGATGTCGCGGGCCTCGCGGCGGCGCTCGAGCGTGCGCTCCCGACCGTCGGCAGCATCGTCGCGACGCCCTCCCGCCGTACGCCGGAGGCGCTCGCGGCTGCCGTGCGGGCGGTCGCCGGCCGGCGTCCCGGGCTCTTCTGGGACGGCACAGGCGAGAATCCCCTCCCCGCGCTTCTCGCGCTTTCCGACGCGCTCGTCGTGACCGGCGACAGCCACAACATGGTGAGCGAAGCGCTGGCGGCGGGCGTCCCGGTCCATGTCGTCCGTCCCACGGCGCTCAATCCCCGGATCGCCCGGTTCCTGGATCTCGCCGCAGAGCGGAAGCTGATACGGCCGCTCGCGGGCGGCCTCGCCTTCGGGCGCCAGGAGCCGGTCGACGCCACGCCGGAACTTGCCGCCCGCGTGCTCACCGCCTATTCCAGGTTCAGAGCCTGAATTCGAAACGGAAGCCGCCATGACTGCCGTCCATCACGCGCGTGTGCTCATCATCGGGTCCGGCCCGGCCGGATACACGGCGGCGATCTATGCCGCGCGCGCCCTTCTCGAGCCGGTGCTGATCGCCGGGCTGCAGCCCGGCGGCCAGCTCACCATCACCACCGACGTCGAAAACTATCCAGGCTTCGCGGACGTGATCCAGGGTCCCTGGCTGATGGAGCAGATGCGGCTCCAGGCCGAACATGTCGGAACCCGGATGGTCAGCGACACGGTGGTGGAGGCCGACCTCCGCACGAACCCGTTCCGGGTGAAGCTCGACAGCGGCGACACCTGGACGGCGGACGCCGTGGTCGTGGCGACCGGCGCCCAGGCGCGTTGGCTCGGCGTGCCATCGGAGGAGCGGTTCAAGGGCTTCGGCGTGTCGGCCTGCGCCACCTGCGACGGCTTCTTCTACAAGGGGAAATCCGTCCTCGTCGTGGGCGGCGGCAACACGGCCGTCGAGGAGGCACTCTATCTCGCCAATATCGCCGCGCATGTGACGATCGTGCACCGGCGCGACCGCTTCCGGGCCGAACGCATCCTGGAGGAGCGCCTCGCGGCCATGCAGAACGTCACGGTCCTCTGGAACACCGTGCTCGACGAGGTGGTCGGCAAGAGCGGGTTCCCGCCCGCGGTGACCGGGGCGAAGCTCCGCAACGTCCAGACCGGCGAGGTCTCGGAACTTTCCGTCGACGGCATCTTCATCGCCATCGGCCATGCGCCGGCGGTCGAGCTCTTCCGCGACCAGCTGCGCCTCAAACCGAACGGCTATCTCTGGACCGCGCCCGATTCGACGGCGACCAACATTCCCGGCGTGTTCGCCGCCGGCGACGTCACCGACGACGTCTTCCGGCAGGCCGTCACGGCGGCGGGACTCGGCTGCATGGCGGCGCTCGAAGCCGAGAAGTACCTCATGGGGCTCGAAACCGAGCGGCACGCCGCGGAATAGACGGCGCGACCGGAAGCGGCAGACCGGCCGTGGTGTGGAGGGCACCGGGGCCGGAACTGCAGGGGGGAGTTCCATGGACTGGGACAAGCTGAGGATTTTTCACGCGGCCGCGCAGGCCGGCTCGTTCACCCATGCCGGCGACGTGCTCAACATGAGCCAGTCGGCGGTGAGCCGGCAGGTGAGCGCGCTCGAACAGGAGCTCGGCACGCCGCTCTTCCACCGGCACGCCCGCGGCCTGATCCTCACCGAGGAGGGCGAGCTCCTGATGCGGACCGCCCAGGACGTGACGATGAAGCTCGAGGCGGTGCGGGCCCGGCTGCAGGATTCACGCGGGCAGCCCGGCGGCGTGCTGCGGGTGACGACGACGGTCGGCCTCGGCTCGACCTGGCTCGCCTCGCGCGTGAACGAATTCCTGGACCTCTATCCCGCGATATCGCTCCAGCTCATCCTCGACGACACGGAGCTCGACCTGACGATGCGGCAGGCGGACGTGGCGATCAGGCTGCGGGCGCCGACCCAGCCCGACTTCATCCAGCGCCGGCTCTTCACCGTGCACTTCCACGTCTATGCGTCGCCGGACTATCTGAAGCGCTTCGGCCAGCCGAAAACCGCCGAGGACCTCGACGAGCACCGCATCATCACCTTCGGCGAGAATGCGCCGACCTATCTGAGGGAGATGAACCGGCTGGCCATCACGGGGCGCGATCCGTCCAATCCGCGCACCGTCGTGTTCTCCGTGAACAATCTCGTCGCCATCAAGCGCGCCGTGGAGCGCGGGCTCGGCATCGCGGTGCTGCCCGACTACATCATCAATCCGGGCTCCACCCTCGTCACCGTCATGCCGGATGCGGAGGTGCCGAGCTTCGACACCTATTTCGTCTACCCGGCCGAGCTGAAGGATTCCGCCCGCGTGACGGCCTTCAGGGACTTCCTGCTCTCGAACGCGCGCCGCTGGAACTATTGAACCGATTCCTCCGGCGGGCGCGATGCCTGCGGCCGGTCAGGCCGCCTTCCTGCCGGCATGCGCCAGGACGTCGTCGGCAAGCCGGCCCTGCACCTCGGCGAGATGGTCGAACGCCGTCGTGAAGGTTCCAACGCCGGCCGTGGCGGAGCGCAGCTCGATGATGAGATCGGCCATCTCGGCTTCCGGGATCAGCGCCTCCACGACGTCCCAGCCGGCCCAGCCCGGCCGCGCGTCGTAGCCCATCAGCTGCCCCCGCCGGCTCGAGACGATCGCGTTCACCTTCGCGGTCGCCTCGCTCGGCACGGCCACGGAGACCCTGAGCACCGGCTCGAGCAGCACGGGCTGCGCATCGGGAAGCGCCTCGCGGATGCCGAGGATGGCGGCCATGCGGAAGGCCTGGTCGGAGGAATCGACCGGGTGGGCCGAGCCGTCGGTGAGCTTCACCGCGACGTCGACGACCGGGAAGCCGCCGAGCGGTCCGTTCTGCAGCGCCTCCCGCACGCCCGCCTCCACCGCGGGAACGTACTGCTTCGGAACCACGCCGCCGGTGATGGCGCTCGTGAACACGATTCCGGAGCCGCGCGGCAGCGGGGCCAGCTCGAGCACGACGTCGCCGAACTGGCCGTGCCCGCCGCTCTGCTTCTTGTGCCGGCCCCGCTTCGTGACCGAGCCGCGGATCGTCTCGCGATAGGCGACGGTCGCGCCGCGGACATCGATGCCGAGCCCGTATTTGCTGGCGAGCCGCTCGACGGCGACGCGAAGATGCATCTCGCCCTGGCCCCCCAGCAAGGTCTCGCCGGTATCCTGCCGGTGGGTGACGACGAGAGAGGGGTCCTCCTCCGACATGCGTGCGAGCGCCGCCGAGAGCTTGACCTCGTCCTTCCGCTCCGAAAGCTTCACGACCTTCTGCAGGACCGGCTGCTGGGGCTCCGGCACCGCGAGCGCCGGCACCGCCGCGCCGCGCCCGGCGAGCGTATCGCCGGTCCGGGCGGCGTCCAGCTTCCCGAGCGCAACGGTGTCGCCCCTTTCGGCCGCGCCGCGCTTGGTGACCTTCGTCCCGACGAGACGCTGGACGCCGCCGACCTTGCAAATCTCGCCGCGCGGCGTCACGAGTTCGGTCCCGTCCTCGACCCGCCCCGCCAGCACGCGGGCGAGGGAGAGCTTGCCGCCATGGGTGGTGTGGATCGTCTTCATGACCTGAACGACCGGGCCCGCGGCCTCCTCGAGCCCGAGCCGGCGGCAGGTCTCGGCGATGCCGGGCGTCTCGTGCCGGAGCGCCTTCAGAAGGCGCATGATGCCGTTGCCGTTCTGCGCCGAGCCGATGAAGACGGGCACGATCACGCCGTCGCGCATCTCGCGGACGAGATCGCCGAAGATCGCGTCCCGGGGCGGCTCGATCTCCTCCAGGAGCTGCTCCATGAGCGCATCGTCATGGTCGGCGAGCGTCTCGAGCATGGTGAAGCGCGCCTCCTTGCGGCGCGCCTCGTCGACGCCTGCGACCGAGATCACCTCGCTCGGCGCGTGCTCGCGGTAGACGAAGGCCCGATCGAGCGCGAGGTCGATGAACCCGGTGGCGATGCCGTCCTTCCAGATCGGGATCTGGCGGAGGACGAGCGGCGTGCGGGAGGCCGGCTGCAGGAGCGACAGCGCCTCGCGCACCCGCAGCGTGGCCCTGTCGATCTTGTTGAGGAAGAGGAGCCGCGGAATGCCGCGCTCCTCGAGCCCGCGCAGGATCACCTGCAGCGCCGGGATCTTCTTCTCGTCCGGCTCGGCAACCACGATGGCGGCATCGACCGCCGCGAGCACGGGCTCCATCTCGAAGCCGAACTCGACCGAGCCCGGGCAGTCGATGAAGGTGTAGTCGTCGCCCATGAAGGCGGAATCGGCCACGTTGCACTCGACGCTCATGGCGTGGAGGCGTGCCTCGCGCGAGCCGTCGCCGACGGTGTTGCCCGCCGTCACGGAGCCAGGCCTCTCCACGACGCCGTTGCGCGCCAGGATCTCCTCGAGCAGCGTCGTCTTGCCACTCGCGAAGGGCCCGACGATCGCGATGCATCTCGGACCGCTCGTGCGTGCGCTATCGGACATGCTGCCTCCCTGGTGCCCCCGTGCACCCCGGGCGGGCGTCTCTGGCCCCGCCGGGGCTGAGGATCTCCGTCGCTGGTGCGGCGTTCCCGCGGCCGCCGTGCCGCGAGCCCTGCCGCTCCAAAATCGTCTCAGTACCGGACTGTTTTGGCAAGGCCCGTCGATTCGCGCCGGCTCTGAAGCCGCCGCGCCGGCGGTTCCCTTTCCTTGATTTCGGCTCGCGCCCGCTTCATTCTCGGCGCGCCACGGAGGACCCGATGCGACTTCAATTTCTGCTCGCCGCTGCCGCGCTGTCCGCGCCTCTCCCGGCGCTCGCCGCCGATCTCGCGGTCGCGGTCGCGCCGGCCCCGGCCGCCATCGCCGCCCCGAGCCCCTGCGCCGACGCGAAAGTGGCCGGCACAATCATGGATCGCTTCGCCTGGGCCGAGCAGGCCACCTGGCACCGCGGATACGTGATCTCCCGGCTCGACTATCCGCGCGAGCGGCCCGACGCCTACCGGGCGTTCCGGACGATCCCGACGCAGTTCTGCGAGGCGACCGCGCTGATGACGGACGGCACGACGCGCACCGTCTACTACACGATCGAGATCCAGCAGGGTCTCGCCTCGATCGGGCGCGGGGTCGACTATTGCGTCCTCGGCCTCGATCCGTGGCACGTGCACGACGCGGCCTGCCGAACCGTCCGTTGAGGCGCGCGGCCCTCCCGCTCCTGGCCGCCATCCTCCTTGCGATCTCCGGCGGGCCGCTCTCGGCCGGAGGCCGCGCGGGCGCATTCGACTTCTACGTCCTCGCGCTGTCCTGGCACCCGACCTTCTGCGCCTCGGCCCGGGAGGACCGCAATCCGGGCTGCGACGACGGGGAGCGCGGCTTCGCGGTCCACGGTCTCTGGCCGCAATACGAGAACGGATACCCGGAATTCTGCGACTCGGACGAACCCGTCCGCGTGCCGCCCGGGCTCGCACGCAGCGTCGCCGATCTGATCCCCGACCCGGACGCCGCGGCGTGGCAGTGGCGCAAGCACGGGCGCTGCAGCGGGCTCGACCGGGACGGCTATTTCGCAGCGTTGCGCGCGGCATGGAACCGCATCCGGATCCCGCCCGCCCTCGCCCGCCCGGCCCCTGCCCTGCGCCTCTCGGCACGCGCGATCGAGCAGATGTTCGTCGCCGAGAATGCGGGCATGAGCGAGCGCGGCATCGCCGTCGCCTGCGCGAGCGGCCGGCTCTCCGAAGTGCGGATCTGCATGACGCGCGATCTCGCCTTCCGGCGTTGCCCGGAGGTCGACGAAAAGGGATGCTCCTCTCGCCGCCTTCAAGTCCCAGCAGCGAGGTGAAGCGGACATGCCCGGAACATCGCCCCTGTCGCCCAGGCTCCCTGCGGCCCTGCTTGCGCTGGCGCTCGCCGGCGGCGCGGCCGGCGCGCAGGAGGGCACCGGCGCTCCGGCGGAAGCGGGCGGCATCCCGCCCGATTCCACGATCGGAATGGTGCTCGCGAAGCATGCCGAATCGGGCTGCGAGGATCCCGGCTCGGAGCACATGAAGCGGATTCCGGGCCTCGTATCGACCCTGAGCCCGACCGCGACCCTCTTCGCCGTGCCCTGCACGGCGAGCGGTCCGAACACGACCTACCGGCTCTATGTGCGGGAAAGCGGCGAAGTCGGCGGCCTCGAGGTCCTGAAATTCGCGACCTGGACGCCGGACCACGGCTGGACGGGAACCGATCTCCTCTACAACATCGAGATCGAGGGCCCGCGGCTCCGCGCCCGCTTCAAGGCCGCGCCGAAGGGCGACTGCGGGACCTATGCGGAATGGACCTGGGCGGACTACGCCTACCGGCTCGACCGCTTCGCCGCGGAGCCGGACTGCCGGGGCCGCGCCGTCGCGGACTGGCCGATCGTCTATCCGCCGCAATGAGGCTTCGCGGCGCGTGCCGGCCGGGAGCCGGGCTGCCCGCAAGGAAAGGGCCCGGGTCGTCGACCCGGGCCCTCAGGTGGTCCGCTTGGGAGGGACTAGCTTAGAACTTGAAGCCGACGCCGGCCCGCACCGAATGCGTGCTGAGATCGCTCCTCGCCGGCCCGCCGAGGTTGAACGTCTTGTTCTCGTAGTCGGCGTAGCGGTACTCGACCCGCGCCGTGATGTTGTCGGTGACGAGCGCCTCGGCGCCGACACCCGCGGTCCAGCCCCACAGGGTCTTGTCCTGGCTCGCGCCGCCGCTCTTCAGCTCGACATTCGTCACGGCCGCACCGCCGGTGCCGTAAAGCAGGAAGTTGTCGAGGGCGATGCCGGCGCGCGCACGGAGCGACCCGTTCCAGCCCTGCTCGACGCCGAGCCCGCCATTGTCGTCCTTCACGCCCGAGGCGAGGACATCGCCTTCGACGCCGACCACAAACTGATCGAACTGGTAGTTGGCGCCGGCATACGCACCGCCGTCGATGCCATCGGAATCGACGTTCCCGACCGCGTTGGTGTCGCTGTCGCCCCAGGTATATCCAAGCAGGGCACCGATATAGAAGCCCGACCAGGTCGGCGCCGGTGCCGCGACAGGCATGACGGCCGGAGCCGGCGGAACGGGCTCGGGGGTGCCCAGGTCGGCCGCGAGGGCCGGAGCGGCAACCGCAGAAAGGGCAGCAGCCGTCACGAGAGCACGAATACGCATACCAAACCTCCTAATGCCCGGGTGATCGCGAACGAATGCGACCGGAAGGCGCTGTGTTCCATCCCGGGAACCTGTATCTAGATTGTGAGCCGAGGCCGTCGAGACCAGGGCAGAAACGTGACCATGCTCGGGAATGCGGGCTCTGTTGCGCTGCCGCAACAAACCGTTAGACGGCACACGAAATCCCGTTTGAAGCCAGGAAGCCGGTTCCGCCATTGCCGCTGCCCATCTCCATCTTCATCATCACCCGTAACGAAGGCGACCGGCTGGGCAGGACGCTCGCCGCCGTCCGCCACCTGAGCGACGACATCGTCGTCGTCGATTCCGGCTCCACGGACGACACGGTCGCGGTCGCCGCGCGCTTCGGCGCCAGGGTGATCCGGAACGACTGGGTGGGGTACGGGCCGCAGAAGCGCTTCGCCGAGGAGCAATGCCGGCACGACTGGCTCCTCAACCTCGACGCGGACGAAGTGGTCCAGCCGCGGCTGGCCGGCGCCATCGCGGCGCTCTTCTCCGCCGGCCCGCCGCCGCTCGCGCTCTACCGGATCAGGATCAAGACGGTCTATCCCGGCCGGACCCGGCCGCGGCCGCTGGCCGACACGATCGCCCCCGTGCGGCTCTACGACCGGCGGCGGGCGCGCTACTCCCCGAGCCTCACGGACGACCGCGTCGTCGGCGGCAAGCTCCCGAGCGCGGTCCTGCCGGGCGCCGTCTGGCACTATTCCTTTCGCAGCATGGACCACATCCGGGACAAGCTCGAAGGCTATGCCGCGCTGCAGGTCCACGAGAAGGTGCCCGGACGCTCGACCCTCTTTCTCCGGACGCGGCTGCTGACCGAGCTGCCGGCCCAGTTCCTGCGCTACTACCTTTTCCGACGCCACGTCACCGGCGGGCGGGTCGGTGCCCGCTACGCCTTCGAGCACGCGCGGGCGAAGCGGAAGCGGATCGAGCGGTTCCTCCTGGCGCTCAAGGCGACGCCGGCCGCGGAGATCCGGCCGCCGCCGCGCCGGGTGGACGAATCCGAACCGGCCGACTAAATGCCATAGGCAGGTTCCCGCATGCCGGCGGGCCCTTTCCCGACGATCAGGACGAACGCGAGGCGGACCGCCGGCACTGACCGGACGGCCGGCGCCCGACCAGGGCAGCGCCAAGAGAACGATGGAAGCCCCGAAGGAAATCGACGGAACGATCGCAGCGGCCGGAGCCGGGATCGCCTGGGAGCCGGCCGAGGCCGCGGCCGCGCCCGGCCCGGACGCGATCGCCGCCGCCGTCCGCACCTTGCCCAACGCGCCCGGCGTCTACCGGATGATGAACACCAAGGGCGACGTGCTCTATGTCGGGAAGGCGCGCAGCCTGAAGAAGCGCGTGCAGAGCTACACGCGCATCGGCGGGCAGAACAACCGGATCGCGCGGATGATCGCAGCCACCTCGGCGATGGACTTCGTCCGCACGCGCACCGAGACCGAGGCGCTGCTGCTCGAAGCGAACCTCATCAAGCGCCTGCGGCCGCGCTTCAACGTCCTGCTCCGTGACGACAAGTCCTTCCCCTACATCCTGATCACCGGCGACCACGCGGCGCCGGCGATCCTGAAGCACCGCGGGGCGCGCCGGCAGAAGGGGAGCTATTTCGGCCCGTTCGCCTCGGCCGGCGCGGTCGGCCGGACCATCAACGCCCTCCAGAAGGCGTTCCTGATCAGGACCTGCTCCGATTCCGTCTACGAGAGCCGGACGCGGCCCTGCCTGCTCCATCAGATCAAGCGTTGCTCCGCCCCCTGCACGGGCGAGATCTCGCTCGAGGCGTACGGCCTGCTCGTCGAGGAGGCGAAGGCGTTTCTCTCCGGCGCCAGCAGCAAGGTGAAGACCGATCTCGCGCAGCAGATGGAATCGGCATCCGAAGCGCTCGATTTCGAGCGCGCGGCGATCTACCGGGACCGGCTCGCCGCCCTTTCGCACGTGGAATCGCACCAGGAGATCAATCCGCAGGGCATCGAGGAGGCCGACGTGTTCGCCGCCCACCAGGACGGCGGCATGGTCTGCATCCAGGTGTTCTTCTTCCGCACCGGCCAGAACTGGGGCAACCGCGCCTACTTCCCGCGCGCCGACAAGTCGATGGAGACGGGCGAGATCCTGCAGTCCTTCATCGCGCAGTTCTACGACGACAAGCCCGTGCCACGCCTCGTCATCGCCTCGGAGGATTTCGAGGAGCGCGGGCTGCTCGAGGCGGCGCTCCGCGAGCGCGCCGGCCACAGGGTCGAGGTCAGCGTTCCGAAGCGCGGCGAGAAGCTCCGGCTCGTCCAGCACGCCCTGACGAATGCCCGCGAGGCGCTCGGCCGCAAGCTCGCCGAAACGTCGAGCCAGGAGCGCCTCCTCGCCGGGCTGGCCGACGCCTTCGCCCTGCCCCGCCGGCCGAACCGCATCGAGGTCTACGACAACAGCCACATCATGGGGGCGCACGCCGTCGGCGCGATGATCGTCGCGGGCCCGGAGGGCTTCGCGAAGTCGCACTACCGGAAGTTCAACATCCGGGCGGA
Organism: Propylenella binzhouense; assembly: GCF_009866965.1. GTDB lineage: Bacteria > Pseudomonadota > Alphaproteobacteria > Rhizobiales > Afifellaceae > Propylenella > Propylenella binzhouense. The sequence goes on from NZ_SPKJ01000050.1 coordinate 14,603, forward strand.
GGACCTCACGCCGGGCGACGATTTCGGCATGATGCGCGAAGTGCTGACGCGGCGGTTCGCGCGGCTCCTGAAGGAATCGCCGCGCCAGCCGGACCCGGCCGGCGAAGCGGGCGAGAGCAACTGGCCGGACCTCGTGGTGATCGACGGCGGCAAGGGCCAGCTTTCCGCCGCCCTGGACGTGCTCGCCGGGCTCGGCATCGCCGACCTCCCGATCGTCTCGATCGCCAAGGGACGGGACCGCGAGTCCGGGCGCGAGACCTTCCACATGCCGGGCCGCGAGCCCTTCCTGCTGCCGCACCGGGACCCGGTCCTCTATTTCGTCCAGCGCCTCAGGGACGAAGCCCACCGGTTCGCGATCGGCTCCCACCGCGTGCGCCGCGCCAACGCCATGAAGGCCAACCCGCTCGACGAGATCGACGGCATCGGCCCGACGCGCAAGCGGGCCCTCCTCCACCATTTCGGAACGGCCAAGGCTGTGAGCCGCGCGGGCATCGAGGATCTGATGGCGGTCAAGGGAATCTCGCAGGCGGTCGCCGAAAGCATCTACGATCACTTCCACGAGGGCTCTGAACGGTAGCCCGGAGCGAGGCCGGAAGGCAGCCGGTTGCGAAACCGGCCGCGCACGCCGACATGAGGTCGTCACCGAACGAAACTATGGGTGGGCTTGACCGGCTCCGATCCCGATGATGATGGTGCGCGCATGACGGTTCCGATGCAGGAAGCCGGCCGCGGACAGCAGGTCCACGAGCACGCTCTCTCCTTGCCCAACCTCCTCACCTACGGGCGGATCGCCGCGGCGCCGCTGGTCGGCGCGACCTTCTTCGTGGAAGGCAATGCCGGCCACTGGATGGCCTTCACGATCTTCGCCCTGGCGAGCATCACCGATTACGTCGACGGCTATCTCGCCCGCGCCTGGGAGCAGCAGTCGGTGCTCGGGCGCATGCTCGATCCGATCGCCGACAAGCTGCTCGTGGCGGTCTCGATCCTGGTGCTCGTCGCGAACGGCATGCTGGCGGGGCTCTCGATATGGGCCGCCATCATCGTGCTGATGCGCGAGATCTTCGTGTCGGGCCTGCGGGAGTTCCTCGCGGAGCTCCGCGTCAGCGTGCCGGTCACCAAGCTCGCCAAGTGGAAGACCACGATGCAGCTCGTGGCGATCGCCGCACTTCTCGTGGCCCCCGCGCTGCAGGGCGCGAAGAGCGGATATATCATCGATCTCGGCCTCACCTTCTTCTGGGCCGCCGCGATCGTCACGCTCTATACGGGCTACGACTATTTCCGCGCCGGCCTCCGCCACATCGTCCAGGAGTAGGCATGCGCATCCGCTATTTCGCCTGGGTCCGCGAACGCGTCGGCAGCCCGGAGGAGACGATCGAGCTTCCGGAGGGGATCGCGAGCGTGCGCGACCTCATCGCCTGGCTCGCCGGCCGCGACGAGGGTCACGCCGCCGCCTTCGCCGAACCTGACGTGATCCGCGCCGCGATCGACCTCGAACATGTCGACCACGACACCCCGCTCGCCGGCGCGCGCGAGGTCGCCTTCTTTCCGCCCATGACGGGAGGCTGACCGGCGTGCCGGAATGGAAGCCCGCGATCCGCGTGCAGCCGGAGCCGTTCGACGCCGCGGCGGAAGCGCGGAGAATGACCGAAGGGCGCAAGGATCTCGGCGCGCTCGTCTCCTTCGTCGGCCTCTGCCGGGACGAGGGCGGCACGCTCGAAGCGCTGGAGCTCGAGCACTATCCGGGCATGGCCGAAGAGGCGATCGGCGCGATCGCCCGTGAGGCGGCCGAGCGGTGGCCCGTCGCGGCGATCACGATCATCCACCGTTACGGCCGAATCGCGCCGGGCGAGCCGATCGTCGTCGTGCTCGCCGCTTCCGCGCACCGGGAGGCGGCGTTCGAGGCGGCCTCCTTCCTGATGGACTTTCTGAAGACGCGCGCGCCGTTCTGGAAGAAGGAGCATCGCCGGGATGCGGGGCCCGGCGATTGGGTCGCCGCCAAGGCGAGCGACGATGCCGCGGCCGGCCGCTGGCGGCCGGCGCGCGGCGCGAAATAGGCTCAGGCCGCTTCCGACTTCCGGCTCGCCGCCGGCTTCTGCTGGACCTCGGCCATGTAGTCCTCGAACATCACCCGGCAGACCTCGCCCGGGGCGAACTTGTACGGACCGATCTCGCCGACCGGCGTGACCTCGGCCGCCGTCCCGGTGATGAAGCACTCCTCGAAGTCCTCCATCTCGGCCGGCAGGATGCGCCGCTCGACCACGTCGATGCCCCGCCGGCGCGCGAGATCGATCACCGTCTGCCGCGTGATGCCGTCCAGGAAGCAGTCGGCCGTCGGGGTGTGGATCGCACCGTCCTTCGTGAAGAAGACGTTCGCTCCGGTGCACTCCGCCACCCGGTCCTGCCAGTCGAGCATCAGCGCGTCGGCATAGCCCTTGCGCTCCGCCTGGTGCTTGGAGATCGTGCAGATCATGTAGAGGCCGGCGGCCTTGGAGCGCGACGGAGCCGTGCGCGGGTCTGGCCGACGGTACTCGGCGATGTCGAGGCGAATGCCCTTCAGCCGCTGTGCCGGGTCGAAATAGGACGGCCACTCCCAGGCCGCGATCGCGACGTTGATCCGGTTCGTCTGCGCCGCGACGCCCATCATCTCGCTGCCGCGCCAGGCGACCGGCCGAAGATAGGCATCCGAGAAGCCATTCACCTCGAGGACCAGCTTCTTGGCCTCGTCGATCTCCTCGGCGCTGTAGGGAACGCTGAAATCCAGGAGGCGCGCAGATTCGTGCAGGCGGATGCTGTGCTCGCGGCTCTTGAAGACCACGCCGCCATAGGCGCGCTCGCCCTCGAACACGCAGCTGCCGTAGTGCAGGCCGTGGCTCAGCACATGCAGCTTGGCGTCCGACCAATCCACGAGATCGCCATTGTACCAGATCTTGCCTGTCATCGAATCGAAGGGAACACCGGCCATCGCCGTCTCCTCATGCTGGGCAGTTGAGCTGCCTCTGCGTCGCGGCCGAGCCGATTGCGCGCTACCGCAATTTGCGCAAACTGCCGGAGAAGGTTACGCCTTCGTGGTCTACGGCGCGAGACTTGCTTTAGCTAACCAGCCGGGCGAAATATGTCAACATGACTGACGTAACTGCGACGGTACGGCCGGCCGGCAAACCGACGGCGATCTCCGGTGAGCTCGCCGGAGACCAGGCGGTCGATCTCATCGAGCTCCTGTTCTTCGCCTACCGGGACTTCACCTCGGATCCGGACGTCATCCTCGCCCAGTACGGGTTCGGCCGCGCGCATCATCGCGTGCTCCATTTCGTCGCGCGCAATCCCGGCCTCACCGTCGCGGACCTGCTCGAAATCCTGAAGATCACCAAGCAGAGCCTCGGCCGCGTACTGAAGCAGCTCATCGATTCCGGCTTCATCGAGCAGCGGACCGGATCGGAGGACCGCCGCCAGCGCCTGCTCTATGCCACGAACGCGGGCATCACGCTCGCGCGGCGGCTGGCCGAGCCGCAGTCGAAGCGGATCCGGGCGGCGCTCGCCGGCCTTCCCGCCGGAGGCCGCGAGACCGTGGCACAGTTCCTCTTCGGCATGGTCGACGCGCCCGGCCGCTCGCGTGCGGCCGCGCTCGCGCGCATGGGCCGCAAGCCGTGAGTGGGTACGGGCTGCAGGAACGGGCATCCGGGCTCCCGGACGACGCCGCGCACCTGCTGGTGATCGACGACGACAGCCGCATCCGCAACCTCCTCACGAAGTTCCTCGGAAGCAACGGCTTCCGCGTCACGGCCGCGGGCTCGGCCGCGGAGGCGCGCCGCCAGCTCGACCACATCTCCTTCGACCTGCTGGTGGTCGATGTCATGATGCCGGGGGAATCCGGGCTCGAGCTGACGAGGAGCCTGCGTGCGAATTCGGACGTCCCGGTCCTCATGCTGACCGCCCGCGGCGAGGCCCGCGACCGCATCGAGGGCCTGGAAACCGGTGCCGACGACTATCTCGCCAAGCCGTTCGAGCCGCGCGAGCTGCTGCTGCGGATCAACAATATCCTCAGGCGCGGAACCGTGCCGCCGAGCCCCGCCATCGACGAGGTCCGCTTCGGGCCCTTCGTATTCCACATCCAGCGCGGCGAACTGAAGAAGGGCGGCGAGTTCGTCCGCATCACCGAGCGCGAGCGCGAGATGCTCCGCCTCCTCGCCTCGCGGCCGGGCGACACGATCCGCCGCTACGAGTTCCTGGGCGAAGGCGGCAATGGCGGCGAGCGGACCGTCGACGTCCAGATCAACCGGCTGAGGCGAAAGATCGAAGGCGATCCGTCGAACCCGATCCACCTGCACACCGTCCGCGGCATTGGCTATCGTCTGCTCGTCGACTAGCCCGCGCCACCGGCCGGCGCGCGGAGAGGGGCCGCCGCGATGGCGCTGATGGGTGACATCGGAACGAGGATCCAGGCGACCGCCCGGCCGCTCGGCCGCCTTGCAGGCGGGATCGCGGGCCGCGCCGGAATCGTCCTGCGTCCCCTCGGCCGCTTCGGGGGCGCGCTCACCCGGCGCCTTCCGAAGGGACTCTTTGCCCGTTCCATCCTGATCGTGGTGACGCCGATCGTGCTGCTGCAGTCGGTGATCGCCTACGTCTTCATGGAACGGCACTGGCAGATGGTCACCCGGCGCCTCTCCGGGGCGGTGACGCGCGACATCGCCGCGATCATCGAGATCATCGAGACCTATCCCCAGGACCCGCGCTTCGCGACCATAAGCCGGATCTCGGCGGAGACGTTCAACCTGACCATTTCGGTGCTGCCGCCGGATCCGCTCCCGCCGGCCGCGCCGAAGCCGTTCTTCTCCCTCCTCGACCGCACGCTCTCGGAGGAGATCACGAACCGCATCGGCCGGCCGTTCTGGATCGACACGGTCGGCAATTCGGACATGGTCGAGATCCGCATCAAGCTCGACGACCACGTGCTGCGCGTGTTCGCGCCGCGCCACCAGGCCTATGCGTCGAATTCGCACATCTTCCTGGTCTGGATGGTGGTGACCTCGCTCATCCTCATCGCCATCGCCCTCCTCTTCCTGCGAAACCAGATCAAGCCCATCCTCCGCCTCGCCCATGCCGCCGAGGCGTTCGGGCGCGGCCGGCCGGTCGGCGAGTTCCAGCCCCGGGGCGCCCGCGAGGTCCGCCAGGCGAGCGAGGCCTTCATCGACATGCGGGAGCGGATCGAACGGCACGTCGAACAGCGGACGATCATGCTGTCGGGCGTGAGCCACGACCTCAGGACGATCCTCACCCGCTTCAAGCTGGAGCTGGCGATGCTCGGGGACGGGCCCGAGATCGACGCGCTCCGCGGCGACGTCGACGAGATGAGCCGGATGCTCGAGGATTATCTCGCCTTCGCCAAGGGCGACGCCGCGGAGCCCGCCGTGGCGATCGACATTGCGGCCGAGCTCGAGGATATCGCGGAGGCCGCCCGCCGCTCCGGCCATGCCGTCGAGATCACCTTCTCGGGCGAGCCGACGATCGTCGCCCGCGCGGTCGCCTTTCGTCGCTGCCTCGCCAATCTCGTCGGCAATGCCGGCAAGCATGCGAGCCGTATCAGGGTCGATGCGCACCACGAGGCAGGCTGGCTCACGATCATCGTCGACGACGACGGCCCCGGCATTCCGCAGCAGCACCGGGAATCCGTCTTCCGGCCGTTCTACCGGCTCGACGAGGGCCGCAACGTCGATGCCGGCGGAAGCGGCCTCGGCCTCACCATCGCCCGCGACGTGGCGCGCAGCCACGGCGGCGACATCACCCTTTCCGACAGCCCGCTCGGCGGTCTCCGGGCGACGCTCCGGATTCCGGCCTGATCAATAGAGGCGGCCGCCGACGGGGACCTCCTTGTCGGGCACGAGCAGCACGACCTCGCCCTCCTCGTCTGGCACGCCGAGCGTCAGCACCTCCGACATCATCGGCCCGATCTGCCGTGGCGGGAAGTTGACGACGGCCATCACCAGGCGGCCCACCAGGTCCTCCGGCCGGTAGTGCTTCGTGATCTGGGCGGACGACTTCCTGCGTCCGATCGCCTCGCCGAAATCGATCACGAGCCGGATCGCGGGCTTGCGCGCCTCCGGAAAGGGCGTCGCCTCGACCACGCGCCCGACGCGGATGTCGACCTTCAGGAAGTCGGGGAAGGCGATCGTCCCCGCCGGCGCAGGACCGCTCAAGACGGATGCCCCTCGGCGAGATCGGTATCCGTGTCGTCGGCCGCGCGGCGGGACGGCGGACGCCGCCCCCGGAGGAAGCGGTCCAGCCGGTCGAACCGGATCGCCGCGCGCTCGGCGCGGCGCAGCCTGCGATCGAGCTCCGCCATGGTGCGGGCAAGGCCCGGATCCGTGTCGTCGAGGAACACGCGCATGACCTGCGACCACATCACCGCCAGCGCCTGCGCCCGTGCGGCGCCGCGAATGCCGGTCGCCGGCAGCCCGGCCGCGGTCAGCATCCAGCTCATGGAGCGCACCGTCATGCGGTTGAGCTCGAGCGCGAGGAGCGGATCGCGGAACGCGGCTTGGGCGAGCCCGCGGATCGCCGCGCGATGGGGCAGGAGCGCCTCGATCCGCGCGAAGAGGATATCGAAGAGCCGCTCGCGGGGCGCCTCCTCGGCAAGCTCGGGATCGCGCGCGGCGAGCACCTGCTCGTCGATGCCGCGCACGAACGCGTCGAGGATCGCGATGCGGCCGTCGAAGGCGGAGCGGAGCGCCTGCAGCGTGACGCCCGCGCGATCGGCGATCGCCTCGAGCGTAACCTCGTCCCAGCGTCGCTCGGCGGCGAGCGCCAGAAGCGTCTGGACAATGCGCTGGCGCAACTTGGCGGTGGCCATCCCATGCCTCCCTCGTCTGCGGTCCGCCGCGTTGAACAGGAGCCGGAACGCGCCGTCAATCGCGCCCGCCTGCCGCGCAGCTCAGCCGAGCTCGAGCGAGCGGGCGCGCGCCGCCGCCACCGCCTTGGTGAGGAGCGACTGCAGCCCGTCCGCCGCCATGAGAACCGCGAGCGCCGCGGCCGTGGTGCCGTTCGGGGACGTCACGTTCTCGCGGAGCTTCGACGCCGGAAGCGCACTTTCGGCGAGCAGCGCGCCGCCGCCGACGACCGTCTGGCGCGCGAGCCTGTCCGCGAGGCCGGCCGGAAGCCCTGCCTGCCGGCCCGCCTCCGCCAGGCATTCGGCGAGGAGGAAGACATAGGCCGGGCCGGAGCCCGACACCGCGGTGACGGCGTCGATATGCCCCTCGTCGTCGATCCAGGCGGCCTCGCCGACCGCCCCCAGCAGCGCATCGACGAGCGCACGGCCGCCGGCATCCAGGCGATCGTTCGCACAGGCGACGCTCATGCCCTTGCCGACCTGCGCCGGCGTGTTCGGCATGACCCGGACAACCGGCTGCCCGGCCGGAAACGCGGCGGCGATGCGCCCGAGGCCCACGCCGGCCGCGATCGAGATCACGATCGTCGCGGGCCCGGCGCGCCCGGCGATCGCCGGCAGCACGGTCTCCATCGATTGCGGCTTGACGGCGAGGACGATCACCGCCGGCGGTGCGGCCTCCGCGGCCTCGACCCGGACGCCGCGCCCGGACCACGCCTGCTTCGCGCCTTCGTCCAGATAGGGATCGACGATGGTCACACCGGCGGCCGGCAGCCCCAGTTCGAGCCAGCGCTCGAGCATGGCGCCGCCCATCTTCCCCGCCCCCACGAGAAGGAGCGGGGCGGCGCTCTCCAGCATCAGGCCTCGCCGTGCGTCTCGAAGAGGACCGCGCCGAGCGCCTCTTCCGGGGACTTGCCTGCCCAGATCACGAACTGGAACGCCTGGTAGTAGCGCTCGCACGCCTCGACGGCGGCATTCAGCATGGCCTCGAGCTGGCCCGAGCCCGCTTCCATGCCTTCGGTCAGCAGGAGCCCGTTCCGGTACATCACGACGCCTTCGGCCTGCCACAGGTCGAAATGGCCGATCCAGAGCTGCTCGTTGACGAGCGCGAGCAGGCGCATCACCTCGTTCTTCCGCCGCTCCGTAACCTTGAAGTCGAACGCGCAGGCGAGATGGAGGGCTTCGAGCTCACCCATCCAGGACAGCGAAATGTTGTAGTCGCACCAGCTGCCGGACACCGAAATGGTGATCTCGTCCTCGCCGGAGCGGTCGAAGGCCCAATCGTGGGAGGACGCGATTTGCTCGACCAGATCGACAGGGTTCTGATGGATGGACATGTCGATGTCGATCAGACTCATTGGGATGTCCTCGCTGTTTTGGGAGGAAGAACGCAGGACGAAGGAAGCTCGGACCCGGTCGGGCCGGTCGGCGCTTGATGCCGAAGGGTGATCCAAGCTTTCTGACCCCGCGATAGGATGGGTGAGCAGCGCGAATCTCTTGTCGTCCGCCGATAGTGAAACACGCCGCGACCCGAATGGCACCGTCTCAATCGGCGGGCGGGACTTATCCCGCGAAAAAGATCAGATATCGGTGCCGGCCTCGGACCCGGCCTCGGGGGCGGCTTCGCGCGTGCCTCGCGCACCGTGGCGGGCCCCGCCATCGAGCTTCGCCAGGCGCGTCTCGAGCTCCGCCACCCTTACCTTCAGGGCCTCGGCCTCGGCGCGGGCGCGCGCGGCCATTTCGCGCACCACCTCGAAATCCTCGCGCTGGACGAGGTTCATGTCGCCCAGGAAGCGCTCCGCCTGGTGACGGAAGGCGGTCTCCGCCTCGCGGCGGACCCCCTGCGCAACGCCGGCCGCATCGGTCATCAGCTTCGCGAACTCGTCCAGGATGCGGCTGGAGGTTTGGGTCATCGTACTCTCCCGCGGGCTGCCAATACTCGGCCCGGCGTCCCGCCGGATCGGCCGCCCATCACGGGCCCGGGTCGGCGCCGGCGAGACAGCCTCCGCCAGACCCGACAGATAAAGCGCGTTATCGACAGAAACAAGGCCGCGGCTTGACGCCGGCGGCGGGCCCAACGCATGGTCCGGCCGCCTCGAAGCCAAGCCGGGCCGCATGCGCTTTCCCGATATCGACCCGATCGCCTTCCAGATCGGTCCCGTCGCCGTCCGCTGGTACGGGCTCGCCTATCTCGCCGGCATCCTGCTCGGCTGGGCTTACGCCAAGCGGCTCGCGCGCACGCAGCGGATCTGGGGCGACCGCCCTGCCCCGATCACCCCCGCCGACATCGACGACCTGCTGATCTGGGTGACGCTCGGCGTGGTCCTCGGCGGCCGGCTCGGCTACGCGATCTTCTACCAGCCGGGACATTTCCTCGACGACCCGCTCGGCTTCTTCCGCCTCTGGCAGGGCGGAATGTCGTTCCACGGCGGCATGCTGGGCACCACGCTCGCGCTCGTCCTCTTCGCGCTCAGGCGGCGGATCCCGGTCCTCTCCCTGCTCGACGTCGCCGCCGCCGCAACGCCCTTCGGCCTCTTCTTCGGACGGATCGCCAACTTCATCAACGGCGAGCTCTGGGGTCGTCCGTCCGACGTGCCCTGGGCGATGGTCTTCCCCGGCGCCGGCCCGGAACCGCGCCATCCGAGCCAGCTCTACGAGGCGGCGCTCGAGGGCGCGGCGCTCTTCCTCGCGCTGCGCTTCCTGACCCATTCGCTCCGGAGCCTGGGGCGGCCGGGCCTGACCTGCGCGGCGTTCATCGGCCTCTACGGCCTGTTCCGGACGATCGTCGAGTTCTTCCGCGAACCCGATCCGCAGCTCGGCTTCATCACGGGCTTCTTCACGATGGGCATGCTGCTCTCGATCCCGATGGTGATCGTGGGAGCGGCCACGGCGGCCTGGGCGATCGCGCGCGCGCGGCGGTGACGACGCCCCTCCTCGACCGTCTCCGGCGCCTCATCGCCGCCAACGGACCGATCACCGTCGCCGACTACATGGCGATCTGCCTCGGCGATCCGGATCACGGCTACTACACCACCCGCGACCCGCTCGGCGCAGCGGGGGACTTCACGACGGCGCCGGAGATCAGCCAGATGTTCGGCGAGATCGTCGGCGCCTGGCTCGCGCATGCCTGGCGCCTGACCGGCGCACCTCCCGGCGCCCGTCTCGTCGAGCTCGGACCCGGCCGCGGCACGCTCGCGGCGGACGTGCTGCGCGTGCTCGCCCGCATACCCGGCCTCGAGGGCATCCCGGTCGATCTCGTCGAGACCAGCCCCGTGCTGCGCAAGCGCCAGGCGGAGACGCTCGCAGCCCATGCGGGGCGCGTGAGCTGGCACGACCGCCTCGCCGGCGTGCCCGGCGCGCCGCTCCTCCTCGTCGCGAACGAGTTCTTCGACGCGCTCCCGGTGCGGCAGTTCGTGCGGGCCGCGGGCGCCTGGCGCGAACGGGTGGTCGGGCTCGACGGAACCGGCGCGCTCGCCTTCGGGATCGGCCCCGGCCAGATCGAGACGGCGTTCGATGCACCCGAGGGGGCGATCCTGGAGGTGAGCCCCGCCGCGAACGCCATCGCGGAGGAGATCGGGGCGCGGATCGCCCGGAACGGCGGCTGCGCCATCGTGTTCGACTACGGACACAGGCGCACCGCGCCCGGCGACACGCTGCAGGCCGTCCGCCGCCACGGCTACAGCGATCCGCTCGCCGCGCCCGGCGAATCGGACCTGACCGCCCATGTCGACTTCGAGGCGCTCGCCAAGGCCTTCCGCGCAGGCGGAGCGGTGCCGCACGGACCGATCGGCCAGGGCGAATTCCTGCTCGCGCTCGGCCTCCTCGAACGCGCGGCACGGCTCGGACGCGGCCGCGGCACCGCAGCGCAGGAGGCGCTCCGCGCCGCGGTGGAACGGCTCGCCGGGCCGGATGCGATGGGCACGCTCTTCAAGGCGATGGCGGTGACGCCCGCGGACGTCCCGCCCCCTCCCTTCCCGAACGCGATTTGACTCGGCAGCAACCCGGCGGCAACGTCCCGGCCATGACGGACCAGATGCGGCCCTTCGGGCTCACCGCCGCCGCGCTCCAGCGCGTGCCGGGGGTCGCCCACAGCTTCTTCACCCGGCAGGGCGGCGTGTCCTCCGGCCTCTACGACAGCATGAACACCGGAATCGGCAGCCGCGACGACAGGATTGCCGTGCTCGCCAACCGGGCGCGGGCGGCCGCGCATCTCGGAGTGCGGCCGGAACGTCTCGCGACGCCCTACCAGGTGCACAGCGCCGACGCCGTGGTGGTGACCGAGCCGTGGGAAGCGGGAAAAGGCCCGAAGGCCGACGCTCTCGTGACGGACCGGCCGGGCATCGCCATCGGGATCGGGACCGCCGATTGCGGGCCCGTTCTCTTCGCCGACGGCAGCGCCGGGATCGTCGGCGCCGCCCATGCCGGCTGGAAAGGCGCCTTCACCGGGGTGCTCGAGGCGACCATCGAGGCGATGGAGGGCCTCGGCGCCGAACGCGGCCGCATCGTCGCCACGCTCGGCCCGATGATCTCCGCCGATGCCTACGAGGTCGGGCCGGAATTCGTGGCGCGCTTCGTGGCGGCCGATCCGGAGAACGCCGCCTTCTTCCGTCCGTCCGAGCGCGACGGGCACGCGATGTTCGACCTCCCCGGCTATATCGCCGCCCGCCTGCGCGCAGCCGGGATCGGCACGGTCGACGACCTGGCGCTCTGCACCTATTCCGACGAGAACCGGTTCTTTTCCTATCGCCGGGCGACCCACCGCAACGAGCCGGATTACGGGCGCCAGCTCTCCGCCATCGCCCTACAGGAGCCTTAGACATGGCCCTCCATTTCGAGCAGGACGAGTTCGACGCGCGCAAGGCGCACGTGCTCGAGGAGATGGCGCGGCGGAAGATCGACGCCCTCCTCATGTTCGCGCCCGAAAGCCATTACTGGCTGAGCGGCTACGACACCTTCGGCTACTGCTTCTTCCAGTGCCTCGTGCTGACGCGGGACGGAAAGCTGACGCTCCTCACCCGCTCCGCCGACCTCCGCCAGGCGCGGCACACCTCGCTGATCACGGAGATCGTGGTCTGGGCCGACCAGATGAACGCCAGCCCCGCGCTGCAGCTGAGGGAGCTCCTCGACGATCTGGACCTGCTCGGCTCCCGGATCGGGATCGAGTACGACACCCACGGCCTGACCGCAGCGAACGGGCGCGCGATGGACGACACGCTGAAGAGCTTCGGCGACATCGAGGACGCTTCCGACCTGGTGCGGAGGCTGCGCGCCGTGAAGAGCCCTGCCGAGATCGCCTATGTGCGGCGGGCGGCCGAGCTCGCCGACGACGCTCTCGACGCGGGGCTCGCCGCGATCGGACCGGGCGCCGACGAGGGCGCGGTCCTCGCCGCCATGCAGGACGTCATCTTCCGCGGCGGCGGCGACTATCCGGCCAATCCCTTCGTCATCGGATCGGGCCGGGACGCCCTCCTCTGCCGCACCAAGACGGGCCGGCGGAAGCTCGACGAAATCGACCAGATCACGCTCGAGTTCGCCGGCACGTTCCGGCTCTACCACGCGGCGCTGATGCGCACGGTCGTGGTCGGGGTTCCGAGCGAGCGGCACCGGGAGCTCCACGCGGCCGCCGCCGAGGCGCTCGCCGCCTGCGAGGCGGTGATGCAGCCGGGCCGGACCTTCGGCGAGGTCTACACGGCCCATGCCGAAGCGCTCGACGCGCACGGGCTCGCGCGCCACCGGCTGAACGCATGCGGCTATTCGCTCGGGGCGCGCTACGCCCCGTCCTGGATGGACTGGCCGATGTTCTACCGCGACAACGAGGTCACGATCGCGCCGAACATGGTGCTTTTCGCGCACATGATCCTGATGGATTCCGACACCGAGACCGCAATGTGCCTCGGTCGGACCTATCTCACGACCGAAGGCGCGCCGGAATCGCTCTCGCGGCACGGGCTCGAACTCATCGTGCGCTAAGGCGCCCCGCCGCCGGCGCGAACAGGGTTGTTGTGGCACCCGGACGACATTGCTACAAGCGCGCCGTCCTGTGACCCCGCGCATGCGCGCCGGGCCGCGGCTCGCCCTGCCCTGAGGCTCGAGGACCCCTCCGCATGAAGATCGTCGCCGGCAATTCCAACCGACAGCTCGCACAAGCCATTGCCGGATATCTCGATTCCGAACTGACCCAGTGCGCGGTCCGCCGCTTCGCCGACCAGGAGATCTTCGTCGAGATCCAGGAGAACGTCCGCGGCGAGGACGTCTTCGTGGTGCAGTCCACGAGCTTCCCGGCGAACGACAATCTGATGGAGCTTCTCATCATCATCGACGCGCTCCGCCGCGCGTCCGCCCGCCGCATCACGGCGGTGCTGCCCTATTTCGGCTATGCCCGCCAGGACCGGAAATCGGCGGCACGCACGCCGATCTCGGCGAAGCTCGTCGCCAACCTCATCACCGAGGCCGGAGCCGACCGGGTGCTGACCGTCGATCTCCATGCCGGGCAGATCCAGGGCTTCTTCGACATTCCGACCGACAATCTCTACGCCGCCCCGGTCTTCACGCGCGACATCAAGGAACGCTACGAAACCAATAACGTCATGGTGGTTTCGCCCGACGTCGGCGGCGTGGTCCGCGCCCGCGCGATCGCCAAGCGCATCGACGCCCCGCTCGCCATCGTCGACAAGCGCCGGGAGCGGCCGGGCGAGTCCGAGGTGATGAACATCATCGGCAGCGTCGACAAGCGGCACTGCCTGCTCGTGGATGACATCGTCGATTCGGGCGGCACCCTCTGCAATGCCGCCGACGCCCTCCTCTCGATGGGCGCGATCTCGGTGACGGCCTACATCACCCACGGCGTGCTCTCCGGCGGCGCCGTCGCGCGCATCACGGCCTCGAAGCTCCGCGAGCTCGTCATCACGGATTCCATCGAGACGACCAGCGCGATCCGCGCCGCCCACAACATCCGCGTCGTTTCGATCGCGCCGCTGCTCGGCGAGGCGGTGAGCCGCACCGCGCTGGAGAAGTCGGTCTCGAGCCTCTTCGACTGATTTCGGACGCCGCGATCAGATCCCGAAAAGCTTCAGCAGGGCGCCCGCCGCCGCGGCGGCCGCGAGCGTCGGGACCATGCCGACCCGGAAGCGCAGGAGCATGAGGCCGGCGGCGAGCGCGATCGCGCCGGCACGCCAGTCGAAGGACGAGAGCTCCGGCACCGGCAGCGCGACCGGCCCGAGCCGCGCCACGCCGACCTCGGCGAAGAGGACGTGGATCGCGAACCAGACCGCGAGATTGGCGATGACGCCGACGACCGCCGCGGTGATGGCGGAGAGTGCGCCGTTGAGCGCGCGGTTGCCGCGCAGCGCCTCGATGAAGGGCGCGCCCAGGAAGATCCACAGGAAGCAGGGCGCGAACGTCGTCCAGACGGTGACGAGCGCGCCGATCGTGCCGGCGAGATAGGGGTCGAGCCCCGTCTCGCCGCGGAAGCCGCCCAGGAACCCGACGAAGACGAGGACGAGGATGAGCGGGCCGGGCGTCGTCTCGGCGAGGCCGAGCCCGGTCAGCATCTCGCCCGGCGCCAGCCAGCGATGGACCTCCACCGCCTGCTGCGCGACATAGGCGAGCACGGCATAGGCGCCGCCGAAGCTCACCGCGGCCGTCTTGGAGAAGAACACCGCCTCCTGCGCGAAGACGTGGTTCCAGCCGAGGACGAGGACGAGCGCGGCGACCGGCACGAGCCAGACCGCGCCCCAGACGAGCCCCGTGCCGATCGCGCGGCTCCAGGACGGCGGTTCGGAGCGGAGCGCCACTGCGTCGGCCGGGTCGGCGGCCGCCCCGCCCCCGCCGGGCCCGAGCAGCGTCGGCGCGAGGC
>NZ_SPKJ01000051.1 GCF_009866965.1 Propylenella binzhouense
CCGCGGCGCTGCCCCGGCCGAGGCCGGCGAGCCTCGGGCCCCTCCGGGCCGGTGCCGTCGCGGCCGCCCGGACCGCGGTCCTTGCCAGGAACGCGCCGCCGGCCGGCCCCTATTACGGGTTCGAACCGGATCGCGCGCTGAAGGCTGCGCTCGACGCCGTCTCCGACGACGACTATCCGCGCGCGCTTGCGCTCGCCGCCGCCCTGCCGGACGCATTCGACCGGCGCCTCGTCGAATGGTGGGTGGCGCGCGCCCCGAATTCCGGCCTGTCGGCGCAGGAGATCCAGGCGATCATCGCCGAGGACAAGGGCTGGCCGGATTCCGAGCGCCTGGCGCAGCGCGCCGAGGAGGCGCTCTTCCGCGCCAATCCGTCGCGCGCCGGGATCGTCGCCTTCTACTCGGCCGAGCCGCCGGTGACGAACGGCGGCAAGCTTGCCTATGCCGACGCGCTCCGCGCCCGCGGGGAGGCGGAAAAGGCACGCGCGATCATCCTGGATCTCTGGCAGGAGCGCCGGCTCTCCGGCGCCACCGCCGCGAAGATCGCCGTCAACTTCCCGGAATATCTCAGCGAGGCGGACCATATCCGGCGATTCCGGGCGCTCGTCCTTGCCGGGCGCGCCCGCGACGCGATCGACGAGGCGCAGCGCGTCGGACCCGGCTACGACCAGTTCGCGCGCGCCGTGCTCGCCGTGCTCGACCGGCGCGATCAGGGCCGCACGCTGCTGAGGAGCCTGGCGCCGCGCTTCAGCAAGGACCCGCTCTACAGCTTCGCCGAGATCCGGCTCCTGCGCCGCGCCGACCGGCCGATCGCGGCCGCCCAGATCCTGCTCGCCGTCAAGGCGGACGCGGCGGATCTCGGCGACGGCGATCGGTGGTGGGACGAGCGGCGCGACCTCTCGCGGCAGCTGCTCGACCGCGGGATGCCGGACCTCGCCTACGAGGTCGTCGCCGGCCACCACGCCCAGTCGGCACGCGACCGGGCCGAGGCGGAATTCCACGCCGGCTGGTATGCGCTCCGCTTCCTCGACAGGCCGGCGGTCGCCGAGGCGCATTTCCGCAAGCTCGCGGCGATCGCCAACATGCCGCGCACCGATGCGCGCG
Organism: Propylenella binzhouense; assembly: GCF_009866965.1. Taxonomy (GTDB): domain Bacteria; phylum Pseudomonadota; class Alphaproteobacteria; order Rhizobiales; family Afifellaceae; genus Propylenella; species Propylenella binzhouense. The sequence continues at coordinate 1,102 of NZ_SPKJ01000051.1, forward strand.
CTTCCTACTGGCTGGCGCGCACCTACGAGGCACAGGATCGGCCGCTTCTCGCGCGCGTCGCCTACGAGCACGCCGCCACGTTCGGCTCCACCTTCTACGGCCAGCTCGCGCGCGAGAAGGTAGGCCTCAGGACGACGGGCCTCGAGCGCATCAGCCGTCCGTCCGCGCTCGACCGCATCGCCTTCGCCTCCAGCGACCTCGCCCGCGCCGTCCGGCGGCTGACCGCCGCCGGCCACAGCGAGCGCGCCGGGATCTTCCTGCGGGAGATGGGAGAGACGTTCGAATCGCCCGGCCAGATCGCGCTCGCCGCCACGCTGGCGCGCCGGATCGGGCAGCCGCACACGGCCATGGTGGCCGCCAAGCTCGCCGATGCGCGCGGGGTCCGCGTGGCGACCCTCGCTCCCTTCATCGGCGTACCGGCGCAGCTCCAGGTACCGGACTCGGTCGACCGCGCGCTGGTCTATGCCGTCGCCCGCCAGGAGAGCGCCTTCAACCCCGCCGCGGCGAGCCATGTCGGCGCGCGTGGGCTGATGCAGCTCATGCCGGCCACCGCCGCCGCGACCGCCCGCTCGATCAACATCCCGTTCTCGCTGATGCGGCTCGACGACCCGCACTACAATGCGCGGCTCGGCGCGGAGCATCTCGGCGACCTGCTGTCGCGGCTGCGCAGCTCCTACATCCTCACCTTCGTCGGCTACAATGCCGGGCCCGGGCGGGCGATCCAGTGGGTGGCGAAGAACGGCGATCCCCGCGGCGGCAAGGTCGATCCCGTCGACTGGATCGAGCGCATCCCCTTCGACGAGACCCGGGACTACGTCCAGAAGGTGATGGAGAACCTGCAGGTCTATCGCAGCCGCCTCGGGCGCCCGCTCTCGCTCGGCGCGGATCTCGCGCGCGGCACGCCGGCCTCCTGAGCGGGGCGAAGCCAGGCCGCGCCCGCCCGGCTATGCCCTGAGCCGCTCGTTGCCGGGATCGTAGGGGCTCTCGGGAATGACGGTCGCACGGCGCCGCTCGCCGAGGATCTGGATCTCGAGCGGGGTCCCGATCTCCCCGTGCTCCGGCTTCACCATGGCGAGCGCGAGCGACTTGCCCGTACGCCAGCCATAGCCGCCATTGGTGGCGCGGCCCACCAATTCGGCTCCGGACCAGATCGGCTCGGAGCCGCGGGCGTCCGCGTCGCTCACGCCGTGGACCTCGAGCGTGACGAACCGCCAGCGTTCGCCCGCCGCATGCGCGCGGACCAGGGCGTCGCGCCCGAGGAAGTCGCCCTTGTTCGGATGCACGAAGCGGTCGAGCCCGGATTCGTAGGCGGAATATTCGATCGAGAGTTCGCGCCCGACCAGGCGATAGGACTTCTCGACCGCCATCGCCATCATCGCGCGGATGCCGAAGGGACGGATCCCGAATTCGGCGCCGGCCGCCATGACGAGATCGAAGATCGCGTTCTGCGTCTCGATCGGGTGGTGCAGCTCCCAGCCGAGTTCGCCTACGAAGTTCACCCTGAGCGCATCCGCCTCGGCATGCCCGATGTCGATGCGCCTGCCGGTGAGCCACGGAAAGGCGGCATTCGAGAGGTCCGCGTCGGTGAGCTTCCGCAATACGTCGCGGGCGCGCGGTCCGGCGAGGACGAGCACGCCACGTTCGGTGGTGACGGAGCGGAGCCGGACGCTGCCGTCGGCAGGCAGCGCCTTCCTGAGGACGTCATGGTCGTGCCGCTCGAGCGCGCCCGCCGAGACCAGGTAGAAGCTCTCCGGGCCGGTCCGGTAGACGGTGAACTCCGACCGCACCCCGCCCGCCTTCGTCAGCAGGTGGCAGAGATGGATGCGGCCGACCGCCTTCGGGATGCGGTTCGCCAGGAGGCCATCGAGCCAGGCCTCCGCGCCCGGGCCGCTCACCACGCATTTGGCGAAGGGCGTCATGTCCTGGAGTCCGACGCCCTCCATCACGTTCCGGCATTCCGCGCCGACATGCCCGAAATGGTTGGAGCGCCGGAAGGACCAGCGCTCGCGCACCGTTCCCGTCCAGTCCGGCGGCGCGTGGTTGTGGTTGAGGAGGACGTCGTCGACGTCGAGCTCCGCCGCCGGCACCGAATAGCCCTCGGGCGCGAACCAGTTCGGGCGCTCCCAGCCATAGACGGAGCCGAACACGGCGCCGAGAGCCCGCATCCGCCCGTAGCAGGGCGCCGTCTTCAGCGGGCGGGCCGCCGCGCGCTCCTCGTCGGGGTAATGGAGGGTGAAGACGTTCGCATAGGCCTCCTCGTTCTTCGCCTTCAGATAGCCGCGCGTGGCGTAGGGGCCGAACCGCCGCGGATCGACGCCCATCATGTCGATCGAGGGCTCGCCCTCGACGATCCATTCCGCGAGCTGCCAGCCGGCGCCGCCGGCGGCGGTGACGCCGAAGGAATGGCCCTCGTTCAGCCAGAAGTTCGGCAGGTCCCAGGCCGGCCCGACGATCGGCGAGCCGTCCGGCGTATAGGGGATCGCACCGTTATAGATCTTCTTGATCCCGACCTCGCCGAAGGCGGGCACGCGCGCGACGGCCGTCTCGACATGCGGCATCAGGCGGTCGAGGTCCTCCTGGAAGAGCTCATATTCGCTCTCCGCCGCCGGGCCGTCGAGATAGCAGGCCGGCGCGCCCTTCTCGTAGGGGCCGAGCAGCAGGCCGCCCGCCTCCTCGCGCATGTACCAGGAGGAATCGCTCTCCCGGAGCACGCCCACTTCCGGCAGACCCTGCCGCCGGCGCGCGAGGATCGCCGGGTGCGGCTCGGTCACGATGTACTGGTGCTCGACCGGCAGCACGGGGACGTCGAGCCCCACCATCGCGCCGGTCCTGCGGGCGAAGTTGCCGCTCGCGGAGACGACGTGCTCCGCGACGATGTCGCCCCGGTCGGTCCTCACCAGCCACTCGCCGGACGGCCGCCGCTCGATCGCCACGACAGTCGTGTTCCGGTGGATCTCCGCGCCCCGGTTCCTGGCGCCTCGTGCGAGCGCCTGCGTGAGATCGGCCGGCTGGATGTAGCCGTCGTCCGGATGCTGGATCGCGCCGACAATGCCGTCCGTCTCGCAGAGCGGCCAGATCGCCTTGACCTCCGCCGGGCTCAGCACGTTCACCCTGACGCCGATTGTCGCCGCCACGCCGGCATAGTGCATGTACTCGTCCCAGCGGTCCCGGGTGCGGGCGAGCCGGATGTTCGAGCAGACGGAGAAGCCGACGTCCTGCCCGGTCTCCGCCTCCAGCGTCTTGTAGAGCGCGACGGAATATTTGTGGAGCTGGCCGACGGAATAGCTGAGGTTGAAGAGCGGCAGCAGTCCGGCGGCGTGCCAGGTCGAGCCGGAGGTGAGTTCCTTCCGCTCCACCAGGACGACGTCCGGCCAGCCCTTCTTCGCGAGGTGGTAGAGCGTCGAGACGCCGACCACGCCGCCACCGATCACCACCACGCGGGCGTGCGACTTCATCGGAACGCTCCCCTTCGATCCGGGCGGCATGCGCGCCGCAGGACCGTCCGACCCGTTATGCAGATGGCGCCGGGCGGGGAATGCCCCGGCCACGACATTGCGCGTCCGCTCCGCGCCGCCGCCTGCCGGGCAAGGCGCCGCAGCGCTCAGCCCGGCGGCGCACCTCCGTCGACGGAGGCGGAATGTGCCCCGCCGAGACCCGGAAGCTCGAGCGCGGCCTTCGCCGTCTCGTAGCCGTGAAAGGCGAGGGTCGCGGTGAAGACCACGCCGCCGAGCGCGAGCGAGAAGACCATCGCGCAGAGCCACAGCAGGCCGAGCAGGACGAGCGCCACGACGCTCGCCGCGATCGGGGTCAGCGCGCACCAGACGCAGAAGGCGATCACGGTCAGGAAGAATTCCTCGAAGAGCGGCCGCGGCATCATCCGCATCCAGAGCCAGATCCCGGTCGGCAGCAGCGCGGCCACGAAGAGGATGCGGCCGAAGAGGTTGGACGTCTGCAGCATCTCGAGGCTGGTCTCGTAGAACAGCCGCCCGAAGGTCACCGGATAGAGCAGCGCGTGCGATCCGAATTCGATCCGCCGTCCGGGCTCGCAGACGGTCCGCCACCAGTGCGCGCGGTCGCTCCAGAGGAGCGTGCATCCGGTGAGCCGCTCGTAGAAGAGGTCCGCGAAATGCGCGACGTTGGTCGCCTCGAGCCCCCGGCGCAGCGCATCCGTATAGGCGATCAGCCCCGCCACGACGGCGTCGAGCGACACCGTGCTCATGAGATAGCCGAGCACGACGAGGACGAGCGTCACCGCGAATCCCCGAGGGGAGCCGAGGAAGCGTGTGATCTCGGGCAGGCCGAGCAGCATCAGGAATTGCCGGGCCATCGTCTATCGCGCAGAATGCTCAACGTCCGTAGTCCGTATCTTGGTCAAATCGTCCGTCCCGGTGCAAGCGGCGTCGTGCCGGAGCATCGGAGCGGACCTCCGTCGATGCTGCCATGGCGATGCGCAAGACTCATCCGGGGTGGCTCTCCGCCTCGCTCCTCGTGATCGCGGCGGGGCTCGTTGCCCGCGAGCACGGCCCGGCCGGGCGCGAGCACGCGGAGAGCCGCCCGCCGCCGGTCTGGACGAGCGGCGTCGAAACGGATGCCGAGGGCCGGGAGATCCGCTGGGCCGCGATCGAATCCGAGCCGGAGGCCGACGGAACGACATCATCCCCGGCGCCGCTTCTCGGCGTCGCCTGCGGGCCCGACACCGGCATGATCTTCATCGATGCCGGCCCGGAGCCCGCCGGCGCGGCGGAGCCGGAGCCGCCTCCGGAGCCGCGCACCTGCACGGTGACGAGCCGGGACATGACCCTCCTCACGACCCGGCACATGTTCGGAACGGGCGGAGGCATCTCGGTGCTGGTGACGGGGATCGACAATGCGATACGCGTCTCCGATCCGGATTGCGCGGCCTGGAACGAGAGCGTCAAGGCGCGCTGGGCGGCGCTTCCGCGGGTCGCGATCGCCGCTTCGCGCGGCCGCCGGTTGATCCCGCTGCAGATCCCCGGTCATTTCGAGGAGCTCTATGCCGGCGAGCTGCCCGCCTGGAGAGCCTCCGTGCTCGGCCGCCGCGTCCTCGCGCTCATGCAGGTCGATTCCGACCGGAACCGGCTGATCGCGGCGCTGCCGGAAGCCGACAGCGTGACCGTCAGCCGCGACGGGAAGGCCCGCGGCTTCTCGATGGAGGGTGCCGCCGAGGCGATCCGGACCGTCGCGTCCTTCTGTCCCGACCGGCCGGCCTACCGGGTCGTGGAGCCGCCTCCGGGGAGCGGCGACGGCCTGTTCGACGCGCTCCACCGGCGCAACCCGCTCTGACATGCGCCGGCGGAAGGCTGGACCCGTGGCAGCGTCGCGGCCCGCTCCGCCGGCCAACCGAAAGGGTTGTCGGCCATGCCGATGAATCCCGCGGATCTCAGGGCCCACGCCGAGCGTCTCGGGGCATGGCTCGACGGCGCCGGGCCGGATGCGGAGGCGCTTGCCACGGCGACGGCCGATTTCCGGGCGGCGCTCGGCACCTTCCTGAAGGCGGGGGACCTCCTGCCCGCCGTATCCGCCGCCTGCCTGCTCTCGGTCGCGCTGCGCCTCGGGGCGCGGGGCGAAGCGGAGGAGGATGCGGTCCCGGTTCTCCGGGAGGCCTGCGAAACCGCCGAGCGGGGCCGCGACGCCGCGATCGAACACGCCGAGACGAATGGCGTCGACGAGGCGAACACCGCAGCCTACGTCTCGGTCACGAACGAGGCCGGGGAGGCGCTGTCCGCGCTCGGCGAGGCGCTGCGTCGAGGGGAAGAGGCGGAGCGGTCGTTCCGCGCAGCCGCGGCGCGGTTCGGCGAGGCCGCGGCCGGGTACCGGCGCCTCGGCACGGACGGCGAGGCACGACGCGCCGAGATCAGGGCGCTCGGCGCACGCGCGAGCGCCGCGCTGGCGGCGGGGGATCCCTGAGCGGCCGGTCGCCGTCCCGTCCCGGCTCGAAAGCCTTCACATCACGGAGTCCGGAGCCGAGTCGGTCTCCCGCCTTGCGGCGCGCGTGGCGGTCGCCACGGTGTTCGCCATGAGCATCGCGATCGTCATCGGGCCGACGCCGCCCGGCACCGGCGTGATGGCACCGGCGACGGACGCCGCGCTCGCGAAGTCGACGTCGCCGACGAGCCGCGTCTTGCCCGCGCCGAGCTCCGGCGCCGGGACGCGGTTGATGCCGACGTCGATCACGCAGGCGCCGGGCTTCACCCAGTCGCCCTTCACCATCTGCGGCCGCCCGGTGGCCGCGACCAGGATGTCGGCGCGCCGGCAGACGGCCGGCAGGTCGCGCGTGCGCGAATGGGCGATCGTGACCGTGCAGTTCTCCCGGAGGAGAAGCTGGGCGGCGGGCTTGCCGACGATGTTGGAGCGCCCGACGACCACAGCCTCCAGGCCCGACAGGTCGGCGCCGAGCGCCGCGCGCGCGAGCGCCACGACGCCCGCCGGCGTGCACGGCACGAGCGCGTTCGCCAGGCCGGCGGCGAGCCGGCCGACATTCATCGGATGGAAGCCGTCCACATCCTTGTCGGGGTCGAGCGCGAGGAGGACGCGCTGCTCGTCGATGTGGGGCGGAAGCGGCAGCTGGACGAGGATGCCGTGGATCGCGGGATCGCGGTTGAGATGGCCGACGAGCGCGAGAAGGTCGGCTTCGCTGGTCTCCGCCGCGAGCGAGTGCTGCTCGGAATGGAAGCCGCACTCCTCCGCCTTGAGGCCTTTGCTGCGGACATAGACGCGGCTCGCCGGGTCGTCGCCCACGAGCACGACGGCAAGCCCCGGCTTCACGCCGAATTCGGAGAGGAGCCGGTCCCGCGCCTCCTTCACCTCCTCGATGAGCGCGGCGGCCACGGCCTTGCCGTCGATGAACTTCGCTTCGGTGCTCATGCCGTCCCTCCGGGTCCTCGTCGGAGGGTTTAGAAGGAAGCGGCGCGAAACGCACCCACGGATGGCCGCGCGGCGGGCACGAAAGAAGGGCCGCCGGCATGCCGGCGGCCCCGAAACGGATCGTGCCTGCGATGTCTAGATGCGCGGGCTGCGGCCGCGGAATGCCCCGACCACCGCAGAGATCAGGAAGAGGGCGATCGCTACGAAGAAGATCAGCTTCGCGATGCCGACCGCGGTGCCCGCAATACCACCGAAACCGAGAATCGCGGCGATGAGCGCGATCACCAGAAAAGTCAGTGCCCAACCGAGCATTTCGAACCTCCGAACTTGACTGCGGCGCTGTCGCCGTCGGCTGGAGAACGCGGCATTCCGGATTTGGTTCACCGGCGTCGGATTCTTTCGTCGGCCAGCGGTTCCGGCGTCACGCCGGCGCCGCCTCCGACGAGCAGGGTGTAGACGAGCACCAGCGTCTTCGCGTCCGCGATCTCGCCCCGCCTCGCGGCGGCGAAGAGCTCGGCGAGCGGCATCTCCACGATCTCGATTGCCTCGCCCTCATGCGCGTTGCCGCCGCCCGAGCTCGCCCGGTCCGCGCCCGAATAGGTCGCCAGGAAGAGGTGCATGCGCTCCGTCAGCGTGCCGGCGGAAGGCAGGATCGTCTGGACGAACTTGAGCCCGGTGAGCCGGAGCCCGAGCTCCTCCTCGGCCTCGCGGATCGCGCATTCCTCGGGGGTCTCGCCCTTCTCCATGATCCCCGCACAGGCCTCGAGCGGATAGGCGTCGAGGCCCTTCCAGAGCAGCGGCGTGCGGAGCTGGCGCGCGAGCAGGGCCACCTGCCGCTCGGGATCGTAGGTGAGCACGACCGAGGCCTCGCCGTGATCGATGACCTCGCGTGCGCTCCGCAGCACCGTCCCGTCCGGGAGCCGCTCCTCGACGTCGACGATCTCGAAGCTGTTCCAGCCCTCGTAGATCATGCGGCGGCCGACGATCGCCGCCGTCGCGCCGGGACGACGCTCGGGCTTGAAGTGCATGGGCTTGTCTCCAGACGCCGGCGAACGGCCCGGCTGCCAGCAGGCCTAGCGCTTTGTGTGCGTGTGCGAAAGGCCGCGGGGGAGACGTGCGGTCTTCCGGCGGCTGTCCTATCGTGGTCGCGCCGGCCGGAGACATCCACGATGAGCGCCCTCCCCGATCCCGAAATCCTCCCGCTTTTCCAGGCGCCCTATGCGCCGGACGACGGGCCGCTGATCCGGTCGCTAAGCGCCGAGCTCGACATGCCGCCCGAGGCGGAGGACCGCGCCGCTCTCCGCGCGCGCGGCTACATTCGCGGCATCCGGGACGCGCGCGGCACGGTCGGCGGCCTGGAAGACTTCATGCAGACCTACAGCCTCTCCACCCGCGAGGGGCTGGCCCTGATGGCGCTTGCGGAGGCGCTCCTGCGCGTGCCCGACGCGGCGACGCAGGATCGCCTCATCGAGGACAAGCTCGGCGGCCGCGACTGGTCGGAAGCCGCGCGCGAGACGGAGAGCTGGATCGTCTCGGCGACCACCTGGGCGCTCGGCATGAGCGTGCGCATCGTCCATCCCGGCGAGACGGCCGAGGGGATCGTCGGCAGGCTCGCGCAGCGGCTCGGAATGCCGACCATCCGCACCGCCGCGCGCCAGGCCATGCGGCTGCTCGGCCACCAGTTCGTGCTGGGCGAGACGATCGAGGGGGCGCTGCGCAGAGCGCGCACGCGCGAGGAGCGCGGCTACCGCCATTCCTTCGACATGCTGGGCGAAGGCGCCCGCACCGCCGAGGACGCGCGGCGCTACCGGGAATCCTACGTTCATGCGCTCGAGGCGATCGGGCGGAGCGCCGGCGGCGAGGGCCCAGAGGAGCGGCCGGGGCTCTCCGTCAAGCTGTCGGCGCTCCATCCGCGCTACGCGGCGCGGCAGCGGGACCGGGTGCTGCGCGAGCTCACGCCCGACCTCGTCGAGCTGGCGCGGCTCGCCAGGCGTCACGACCTGAACCTCACCATCGACGCCGAGGAGGCGGACCGGCTCGAGCTCTCGCTCGAGGTCTTCGCGCTGCTCGTCCGGGAACCGTCGCTCGCCGGCTGGGAAGGCCTCGGCCTCGCGGTCCAGGCCTACCAGAAGCGCGCGCCCGCGCTCGTCGCCTGGCTCGACGACGCCGCGCGGGCGAGCGGCCGCCGCCTGATGGTGCGTCTCGTGAAGGGCGCCTACTGGGACACGGAGGTCAAGCGGGCGCAGGAGCGCGGCCTCGACGATTTCCCGGTCTTCACGCGGAAGGCCGCGACCGACCTGTCCTATCTCGTCTGCGCGCGCCGCCTGCTCGCCGCCCGGCCCCGCATCTTTCCCCAGTTCGCGACCCACAATGCGCTCACCGTCGCGTCCGTGATCGAGATGGCGGAAGGCGGCGGCTACGAGTTCCAGCGCCTCCACGGCATGGGCGACGACCTCTACGCCCAGGTCCACGACCGCGACGGCCATCCGTGCCGGATCTATGCGCCGGTCGGCGGCTACAGGGAGCTCCTCGCCTATCTCGTGCGGCGGCTGCTCGAAAACGGGGCGAACTCCTCCTTCGTCAACATCGTGGCCGATCCGGACGTGCCGATCGACGGCCTCGTCGCGCATCCGCACCGCGCGCTTGAGGAAGGGCCGGTGCGGCATGCGCGGATCCGGCGGCCGTCGGAGATCTTTCCGGGCCGGCGCAACAGTTCCGGCGTCGAGTTCGGGGATCGCCGGAGCCTCGCCGCGCTCGTCGCGGGCATGGCAGCGGTGGGCAACCCGATCGCCGATGTCGGCCCGCTCCTTGACGGGCGGCGGCGCGCCGGCGCGGCCCGCGCGGTGCTTTCGCCTTCCGACGGAGCGACAATCGTCGGCCGGGTGGAGGAAGCCGATCCGTCCCTCGCCGGAGACGCCGTCGCCGCCGGCCTCGCCGGGTTCGCGCGCTGGGACGAGACGCCCGCGGGGGAGCGCGCGGGCGCGCTCGAGCGGGCGGCCGACCTCCTGGAGGCGCGCCGCGACCGGCTGATGGCGCTCCTCGCGCGCGAGGCCGGCAAGACGCTCGACGACGCCGTCGCCGAGATCCGCGAGGCGGTGGACTTCCTCCGCTATTACGCGGCGGAGGGGCGCCGCCTCTTCGCCTCGGACATGCTCATGCCCGGTCCGACCGGCGAGGAGAACCGCTACCGTCTGCGCGGCCGCGGCGTATTCGTCTGCATCAGCCCGTGGAACTTCCCGCTCGCGATCTTCACGGGGCAGGTTGCCGCCGCGCTCGCGGCCGGCAATGCCGTCGTCGCGAAGCCCGCCGAGCAGACCCCGCTCGTCGCCTTCGAAGCGGTTTCGGCGCTGCACGAGGCCGGCGTTCCGCCGGCGGCCCTCGGATATCTTCCCGGCGACGGCAGGGTCGGCGCCGCCCTCGTCGCGGAGCCGCGGATAGCCGGCGTCGCCTTCACCGGCTCGACCGCCGTGGCGCAGTCGATCAACCGGACGCTCGCCGCCCGCACCGGTCCGATCATCCCCTTCATCGCCGAGACGGGCGGCATCAACGCGATGATCGCGGACGCCACGGCGCTGCCCGAACAGGTCGCCGACGACGTGGTCGCCTCCGCGTTCCGCTCCGCCGGCCAGCGCTGCTCGGCCACGCGCCTCCTCTTCGTGCAGGCCGAGGTCGCGGATGCCATGGTCCGGATGATCGCGGGCGCAGCAGCGGAGCTCGCCGTCGGCGACCCCTCCGACCCGGCGACCGATGTCGGCCCGGTGATCGACGCCGAGGCCAGGGACGCGCTTGCGGCGCATATCGAAAGGGTCCGGCGCGAGCAGGCGGTCCGCTATGCCGGGGCGGTGCCGGAGCGCGGCTTCTTCGTTGCCCCGCATCTGGTCGAGCTCGATCGCCCCTCCTATCTCGACCGCGAGGTCTTCGGACCCGTTCTCCACGTCGTGCGCTGGCGGTCCGGCGAACTGCAATCCGTCATCGATTCGGTCCGGGCGACCGGCTACGGCCTGACGCTCGGGATCCACACCCGCGTGGGCGGGCGCGCGGAGCGCATCTCCCGCGCGGTCCAGGTCGGCAACGTCTACGTCAACCGCAACACGATCGGCGCCGTCGTCGGCGCCCAGCCCTTCGGCGGGGCGGGCCTGTCGGGAACCGGGCCGAAGGCGGGCGGCCCGAACTATCTCCAGCGCTTCGCGCTCGAGCAGGTCGTCTCCACCGACACGACCGCCGCCGGCGGCAATGCGAGCCTCGTCACGCTCGCCGATACCGGCTGATCGGCGCCGGCCCGCCGCTCACGCCGCAACGGCGCCGTAGCCGCTGAAATTCTCCTCGATATGGTTCGCCAGCGCGTCGAAGAGCGGACCGGCGGCGGCGGGCGCGCGCCGCATCTCTATCGCGAGCTGGCCGATCGGAGGCAGGCCGGCCTCGTCGCCGATCGCCTTCAGCTCGCCGCGCACGGAGGATTGCGGCAGCGGGGCGATCGCGAGGCCCGCCATCAGCGCGGCGAGCTGGCCGAGATAGTGGCGGCTGGAATAGGCGATCCGGTAGTCGACGCCGCTGCGGTCGAGCGCCTCGAGCGCCATCTTGCGCCAGCAGCAGCCGAGATGGGAGAGCGCGAGCGGGAGCGGACGCTGCTCATGGGCGCAGCCGTGCCGGAGCCCCGCCCAGACGAGCGGCTCCCGATGGAGGATGTGCCCGCCGTTCTGGCCGTGCCCGGCGCTGACGAGCGCGATGTCGATCGCGTTCTCCTCGACCATCCGCATCAGGTCGACGCTCGCCTGGCAGACGACGTCCACCTCGACGAGCGGATGGCTCGCGGCGAACCGCGCCAGGATGTCCGGCAGGAAGCGCCCGGCATAATCGTCCGGCGTGCCCAGGCGGATGGTGCCCTCGATGCCCGGCGCACGGAAGCGCTGCAGCGCCTCCTGCGTCAGCTTCATGATCCGCCGGCCGTATCCGACCAGCGCCTCCCCGTCCGGCGTGAGCGCGACCGAGCGGCCGTCCTTCGCGAAGAGCGCCCGCCCCACCTGCTCCTCGAGCTTCTTCATCTGCATCGAGACGGCCGACGGCGTCCGGAAGACCTGCCGCGCGGCCCGGTTGAAGCTGCCGGTATCGGCGATCGCCACCAGCGTGCGCAGCAGGTCGACATCGAGGCCCGCGCCCGCGCGGAATTCCAGGCCGTCGCTTCCGCCGCGCTCCTCGCGCTCCGCGTCGAGTTCGATCAGGCTCATTCTCCCCTCTCGAATGATCAGGTGAACTGATCGGAAGCATAAAACCAATTCTCTTGATTGAGCAATAGGCCCGCGCAAAATAGCCATCACGAGCCGCCCCGCGGCAATGGACTTCGCAAGAAACGGGTGGAGAACGGCGCCGAACGCCTGTTCGGTGATCGCGGGAGATTTGTCATGCGCGAAGCAGCATCCTTCATGGCCGGACAGGTTCTTTGGTCCACGAACGGAAGGGGCCGACTGATGCGGAGCCTGGCGGCGCCGCTCAGGTGGTGGAAGCGCCGCCGTGCGCTCGCCAAGCTCACGACCCTCGACGACCACATCCTCTACGATATCGGGCTGACGCGCGCAGACGTGCGCTGGGCGATGAACCTGCCGCTCGGCCACGATGCCGCGCAGGAGCTGCAGCGGCGGCGGCCGACGCGCGGTCTTCGTCATCGGTGACGCCGCCGGCCGGCTTCCAAGCAGGCCGGAACGTGGTAATCGGGGCGCCTGCGAAGGAGCCCCGATGCCAGCCGAAGCGACGCCCGTCATCCGCCTGGAGGATTACCGCCCGACGGACTACCAGATCGACACGGTCCAGCTCGATTTCCTGCTGGCGCCGAAGGACACCCGCGTCACGTCGCAGCTGGCGCTGCGCCGCCGGCCGGAAGCCGCAATGGGCGCGCCGCTCGTGCTCGACGGCGACGGTCTCGTGCTGGAGAGCGTGGCGCTCGATGGCCGGCCGCTTGCCGCGACCGCGTACACGGCGACGCCGGACCGGCTGACGATCCATGCGCCGCCCGCCGGCCCGTTCACGCTCGAAGTGGTGACCCGCCTCGATCCGGGCGCCAACACCGCGCTCATGGGCCTCTATCTCTCGAACGGCGTCTACACGACCCAGTGCGAGGCCGAGGGCTTCCGGCGGATCACCTATTTCCTCGACCGGCCCGACGTCCTCGCCGTCTATACGACGCGGATCGAGGCGCCGTCGGCCGCCACGGTGCTCCTCTCGAACGGCAATCGCGTGCAGGCCGGCCCGGTCCCGGGCACCGACCGCCATTTCGCCGTCTGGCACGATCCCTTTCCCAAGCCGAGCTATCTCTTCGCGCTGGTCGGCGGCGATCTCGCCGCCATCAAGGACACGTTCCGGACCATGTCCGGCCGCACCGTCGAGCTCGGGATCTATTGCGAGGCCGGCAAGGAGGAGCGCTGCCGCTACGCGATGGACGCCCTCAAGCGCTCGATGCGCTGGGACGAGGAGCGCTTCGGGCGCGAATACGACCTCGACGTCTTCAACATCGTCGCCGTCTCCGACTTCAACATGGGCGCGATGGAGAACAAGGGCCTCAACATCTTCAACGACAAGTACGTCCTCGTCGACCCGGAGACCGGCACCGATCAGGACTATGCGGGCGTGGAGACGGTGATCGCCCACGAATACTTCCACAACTGGACGGGCAACCGCATCACCTGCCGCGACTGGTTCCAGCTCTGCCTGAAGGAGGGGCTGACCGTGTTCCGCGACCAGGAATTCTCGTCAGACATGCGCTCGCGGCCGGTCAAGCGCATCGCCGATGTCGTCGCGCTGCGACAGCACCAGTTCCCGGAGGACGCCGGCCCGCTCGCCCATCCGCCCCGGCCGACGCGCTACCGCGAGATCAACAACTTCTATACGGCGACGGTCTACGAGAAGGGGGCGGAGATCTGCCGCATGCTGAAGACCGTGCTTGGCGAGGCGGGCTTCCGCGCGGGCATGGATCTCTATTTCGAGCGCCATGACGGCCGCGCCGCGACGATCGAGGACTTCCTCGCGAGCTTCGCCGATGCGACCGGCACCGACCTCTCGCAATTCGCGCTCTGGTACCGGCAGGCCGGCACGCCGGTGGTCTCGGTCAGGCACGCCTACGATCCCGCCTCGGAGCGCTTCACGCTGGCGCTCCGGCAGGAACTGCCCGTGACGCCCGACCGGCTGCCGAAGCATCCGGACCACATTCCGATCGCCTTCGGCCTGGTCGGCCCCGACGGCCAGGACCTGAGCTTCCGGCGCGCGGCGGGCGCCGAGGTCGCCGACGGCGTGCTCCATCTCACGACCGAGACGGCCGAGATCGTCTTCGAGGGGGTCAAGGCGCGGCCGGTTCCGTCTCTCCTCAGGGGCTTCTCCGCACCGGTCCTGCTGCGCTCCGATCTCACCACGGAAGACCGGCTGTTCCTGATCGGCCACGATCCCGATCCGTTCAGCCGCTGGGAGGCCGCGCAGTCGATCGCACTCGCGGCGCTCGAGGCGGGCGCCGCCGAAATCGCCGCCGGCGGCGCGCCGAGCTTCGATCCCCGCTTCGCGGAAGCGCTCGGGCGGCTTGCCGCGAACGACGAGCTCGACCCGGCCTTCCGCGCGCTCGCCCTCACCCTTCCGGGCGAAGGCGACGTGGCGCAGGCGATCGGGAAGGATGTCGATCCGGACGCCATCCACGCCGCCCGCGTCGCCCTCCAGGCGGCGGTCGGCCGCGCGGTCGCCGCCATCGCCACGGAGGCGGCCGGGCGCAATGCCCCTGCGGAGCCCTATTCGCCGGATGCCGGGAATGCCGGCCGGCGGGCGCTCCGCCATGCGGCCTGGAGCCTCTCGATCGCCGCGGGCGAGATCTCCTCCGACGACATGCGCGCGCTCTACGAGACGGCCGGCAATCTTACCGATCGCCTCGCGGCGATGCGTCTCGCCTGCCATTACGGGCTCGCCTGCGCGGACGACGTCCTCGCCGCCTTCCTGGAGCGCTACCGCGGCAATCCGCTGGTGATCGACAAGTGGTTCACGGTGCAGGCGACCATTCCCGCCCACGAGACGGCGGACCGGGTCGCCGCGCTGACGCGCCATCCGGCCTTCTCGATGAAGACGCCGAACCGGGTCTACGCGCTGCTCCGCTCCTTCGCCTCGGCCAACCCGGTCGGCTTCAACCGGCCGGACGGCGCAGGCTTCGGGCTGATCGCGGACATGATCGCCGAGATCGATCCGAACAATCCCGCCGTGGCGGCGCGGCTCGCCACCGCCTTCCGCTCCTATGCCATGCTGGAGCCGCGGCGGCGCGCGGCTGCCCGCGCGGCCCTCAGCGAACTCGCCGCCCGGCCCAAGCTTTCCCGCGACGTCAGCGACATCCTTCACCGCACGCTGGAAGGGTAAAGGGCGCGTTGCCACAATCCGATCAAATTTCGGGTTCGATCTGGACAAGCGGAATCCGCTCGACTCAAATGAGCTGATTCGGAGAAGCGGCGCTCCGATCACAAGAGACCGAGGAGGCTGGCATGGCGCGGGCTGGGGAGGCCATCGCGTCCGCGGATTGGCGCACCCGGATTCCCGGGCGTCTCAACCGGGTCGCCTTCGCTGGTCACGCCAAGCTCTTCGTCCATCCCGCCTATGCCCGCCTCGTCAATACCGAGCCCTATGTCAAACGGCTGATCCCCGTCCTCATCGTCCTGTTCGTGCTCGCCCTCGGCGGAATGCGCGTCATCGTGCTGTTCGAGGAGCGCGACGTGATCGACGTCCGCGCCCGGGCGCAGATCGGGCTCGTTGCCCGCGCGCTCGCCTCCGACCTCCTGAGCGGCGACAGGCTGCCCTCCATGACCGAGCCGTCGGAACTCGTCCAGGGCCGGCTCGAGAACCTGCTGCCCGCGCGCGCCACCGCGATGGAGCGGTCGATCTATGTGCTCAATCCCGACGGGATGATCATCGCCGCCGCCCCCGATCCGGAGGGTGTGGTCGGACGCCAGCTCGGCAGCATCATCGGCTTCGGCCAGCCGCTCACAACGCTCGGCCAGCTCGCCGGCGTGCTCGCGATCACGCTGCCGGACGGCGAGGACGTGCTCGCCGCGGTCCATCACAATGCGGCGCGGACGGCGTCGGTCGCCGTCATCCAGCCCTATTCGGGCGTGTTCGCCGACTGGCGCCGCACGGTCTCGCGCGAGGCGACGATCTTCGTCGCCACCAGCGTCGTCCTCGTCATTCTCGGCTTCGCATTCCACGCCCAGGCGGCCCGGGCGCAGGAAGCCGATGCCATCTACGCCGAAACCCAGAGCCGCTTCCACATGGCGCTGCGGCGCGGCCATTCCGGCCTTTGGGACTGGGATCTCGCGCGCGGAACGCTGTTCTGGTCGCCGTCGATGTTCGAGATTCTCGGCATCGTTCCCCGCAACCGGCTGCTCTCCGTCGCCGATGTGTCGGAGCTCGTCCATCCCGAGGATCTCGACCTCCTCGACCTCGCCAACGCGCTCGTGACCGCCGGTTCGGGCACCGTCGACCAGGAATTCCGGATGCGCCATGCGGACGGGCACTGGATCTGGGTCAGGGCGCGCGCCGAGGTCGTTTCGGACCGCGAGCACGAGCCCCATCTCGTCGGCATCGCCGTCGACGTGACCGAGCAGAAGCGGCTGCAGGAGGCCTCGCGCATGGCGGATCTGCGCCTGCGGGACGCGGTGGAGGCGATCTCCGAGGCATTCGTCCTGTGGGACGCGGGCAACCGCCTCGTGCTCTGCAACAGCAAGTTCCAGGAACTCTACGACGTCCCAAGCGAGCTGGTGCGGCCGGGGACCCCCTACGACGCCATCATCAGGTCGGGAACCCGTCCGGAGATCACCACCAGCACCGCACTGCGGGAGGCAGGCGGGCCGGAATCGGTCTCCGTCGAGGCCCGCATCGCGGACGGCCGGTGGCTGCAGATCAGCGAGCGGCGGACGAAGGACGGCGGCTTCGTGTCGGTCGGAACCGACATCACTGCGCTGAAGCGCAACGAAAGCCAGCTCCTCGAGAACGAGCGGATCCTGACGGCAACGGTGGCGGATCTCCGCCAGTCGCGCCAGAAGCTCGAGCGCCAGGCGCAGCAGCTCGTCGATCTCGCCGAGAAGTACGCGCTTGAGAAGGAGAAGGCGGAGGACGCGAACCGGGTGAAGTCCGAGTTCCTCGCCAATGTCTCGCACGAGCTGAGGACGCCCCTCAACGCGATCATCGGCTTCTCGGACATGATGCTTTCGGGCGTGTTCGGCGCGCTCGGCGACCGCAAGTACGCGGAATATTGTTCCGACATCCGCCAGAGCGGCGAATATCTCCTGGGCGTGATCTCCGACATCCTCGATATGGCGCGCCTCGAGGCCGGCCATGTCGAGCTCGACATCGAGGCGATCGATCTCGAGCAGATGGTCGGCGGCATTCTCGATGAGAACGGCGCCGATGCGGAGGCGGCGGGGGTCGCCCTCGTCGCCGAGATCGACGACCGCGTGCACCTCTTCGGGGACAGGAAGGCGCTGCGGCAGGTTGTCGGCAACCTCGTCTCGAACGCCGTCAAGTTCACGCCCGCCGGAGGCTCGGTGCAGGTCGAGTGCCGGCGCCGCGGCGAGAACGTCTTCTTCATCGTCGAGGATACCGGCATCGGCATGCCCGCGGCCGCCCTCTCCAAGATCGGGCAACCGTTCGAGCAGGTCCAGAGCCAGATGACCCGCAGCCATCGCGGCTCGGGCCTCGGGCTCGCCATCTCCCGCGCGCTCGTCGATCTTCACGGCGGGCAGATGCGGATCCAGTCCGCGCCGGGCGTGGGCACCCGGGTTACCGTCATCCTGCCGCGCAGGCCGCGGATCGAGACGGGCGGCATCGCCGCCGCCTGAACCCCCGCTCAGCCGAGAATCCGGCCGAACGCCTCGCGCGTTGCGTGCTGCAGGCTCCGCAGCTCGCTCTCGAGCTCTGCGAAGGTCGCGGGCACCGGCCGCGCCGCCTTGCCGGACGGATCGGCCGTCTCGTGGGCCGCGGCGTCGCGCATCGCGACCTCCGCCATGCGGACGAGCAGCGTCCTCACGCCCTCCGGCGCCGCCTCGGGGTCGAACGGCCGGTCGTCCACGATGCGCAGGGTCTGGAGCAAAGCGGATTGCAGGATCCCCGAGCGGGCGAGGAGCGCCCCGTCGGCGCCGTCGAGGAGACCGGCATCGGTGCCGCGCCGGAGCGTGTCCGCGGTCGCCTCGCCGTCCTTCTTCGGAAGCCCGGCCAGCACCAGGAACTGCGCGACGAACTCGCAATCCATCAGGCCGCCGGGAACCGTCTTCAGCTCCCAGGGGCTGGTGGCGTGCCGGGCCTCGTCGACCTTGTGCCGCATGGCGGCGGCGTCTGCGGCAAGTGCGTTGCGGTCGCGCGCGCGCGCCATGACCTCGCCGATCACGGCCGCCACCGCGGCGCGCAGGCCCGCCTCTCCCGCCGCGGGGCGGGCGCGCGAAAGCGCCATGTGCTCCCACGTCCAGGCTTCGTTCAGCTGGTAGTGGCGGAACGCCTCGAGATGGGTCGCGAGCGGCCCCGCCCGCCCGGACGGCCGGAGCCGCGTGTCGACGGCGTAGGCGACCCCCTCGGCGGTCGGCGCGGAAAGGGCGGCGACGAGCCGCTGCGTGAAGCGCGTGTAATAGTGCGAGGCGACGAGCGGACGCGGTCCGTCGGAGGGGCCGGCCTCCGGGTCGTGGTCGTAGACGACGATCAGGTCGAGGTCGGAGCCGGCGGTCATCTCCCGGCTGCCGAGCCGTCCGAGCGCGAGGATCGCCTCGCGGCCGCCCTGGATCCTGCCGTGCTGGCGCCGGAACTCTTCAAGCGTCCGCCGGTAGAGCGCGTCGATGATGACGTCGGCGAGAAGCGAGAAGGCCCGGCCGGCATCGGCGGGTGCGAGATGGCCGCGCAGCATGCGGACCGAGAACAGGAAGCGCTGCTCGGCGGTGAAGAGGCGCGCGCGGTTGAGCGCGTCCTCGAAGCCCTTCGCCTCGCGGAGCGTCGCCTCGAGCCGCGCTTCGATGTCGCCGCGGTCGATGCGGTCCTCCAGCACGGCCGGGTCGATCAGCGTGTCCACGACATGCGGGCGCCGGGCGAAGATCTCGGCGAGCCGCGGGGCGGAGCCGAGGATGAAGGCGAGGAGATCGAGAAGGTCCGGGTTGCTGGCGAGCACCGAGAAAAGCTGCGCGCCGGCGGGAAGCGCCCGCAGGAGCGCATCGAAGCTGCGAAACGCCTGGTCGGGATTGCCGGCGCGCGCAAGCGCCTGCAGGAGCGCCGGCGTGAGCTCGGTCAGCCGCTCGCGCGCGGTCGTGGAACGCATCGCCGGGAAGCGGCCGAAATGCCAGGCGCGCACGGCCTCGGTGACCGTCTCGGGATGCTGGTATCCGAACTCGCGGAGGGTCTGGAGCGTGTCCGGATCGTCGTCCCCGCCGGTGAAGACGAGATTGCCGCGCGCGCCGGAAAGCGCGGGCGCGTCCTCGAAGAGCTCCGAATAGCGCGCCGCCACGCGGTCGAGCACGGCGCGGACGTCCGCCTCGAACTTCGCGGCATCGCCCTCCCCCATCAGGCGGCCGATGCGGGCGAGCTCCGCGCGGTCGGAGGGGATCGTGTGCGTCTGCTCGTCGGCGACCATCTGCAGCCGGTGCTCGAGCGTGCGCAGGTAGACATAGGCCTGGTCGAGCACCTCCGCCGTCCGCCTGCCGATCCAGCTCCGCTCCGCGAGCATCGCGAGCATCGGCCGCGTCTGGATGCCGCGCAGGCTCCGGTCCCGCCCGCCGGCGATGAGCTGCTGGGTCTGGACGAAGAACTCGATTTCGCGGATGCCGCCGCGCCCGCGCTTGATGTCGTGGCCGAGCACGGCCACGTCGCCGTGCCCGCGATGGGCATGGACCTGCCGCTTGATGGAATGGATGTCGGCGATCGCCGCGAAGTCCAGATATTTGCGCCAGATGAAGGGGGCGATCTCGGCGAGGAAGCCCTTGCCCGCCCCGAGGTCGCCGGCACAGGCGCGCGCCTTGATGAGCGCCGCGCGCTCCCAGTTCTGGCCCATGCTCTCGTAATAGATGAGCGCGCCGGGAATGGAGAGCGCGACCGGCGTCGCGCCGGGGTCGGGACGCAGCCGGAGGTCGACGCGAAAGACGTAGCCGTCCGCCGTCCGCTCCTGGAGAATCGCCACGATCTGCCGGACGATGCGGACCCAGAAGACGCTCGGCTCGACGCCGGGGGCAAGCCCGCCGGCCTCCGGGTCGTAGACGACGATGAGGTCGATATCGCTCGAATAGTTGAGCTCGCGTGCCCCGTACTTCCCCATTCCGAGAATGGCGAGCCCGCAGTCCGACCCGTCCGTCGCGCCCGTCCAGGTGCCCTTCCGGTGCGCCTCGCCCAGGGCATGGCGGAGCGCGGCCCCGAGCGCTGCGTCGGCGAACGCGCTGAGCGAGCTCGTCACCGCCTCGAGGTCGATGGCGCGGCCGAGATCGGCGAGCCCGAGCGCCAGCGCCACGGCCTGGCGCGCCAGCCTCAGCGCCGCCATCGCCTCCGCCTTGTTCGCGGCGGCGAGGCCGTCGAGCCGTTCGATCTCGCCGGCCACGATCGCAAGCGGATCGCCGGCGAGCGTGGCGGCGAGCCGCCGCACGTCCTTGGCCGCGAGGTCGAGAAGGAAAGGGCAATCCCCGAGCGCCGTTCCCAGGAACGAGGGCAGGTCCCGTGCGGCGAGCACCTCGGCAAGCACGTCCTCGGCGCCCTGCCGGGCGGCCGCCTCCCGAAGCCGCACGAGCGCCGCTTCGGCCGCCGGGCTCGCCGGCAGCGGCAGGACCCGCCGCATCAGCGGCTCAGGCTGCATTCGCGATCTCTTTCGCCGCCGGCAGGATCAGGACGGCGCGCAGGCCCGGGCCGTTCGCCTCGAGCGACAAGGCGCCGTGGTGAAGCCGCGCCACCGCCGCCACGAGGCTCAGCCCGAGGCCGGCACCCGGCTTCGACCGGCTCTTCTCGAGGCGGACGAAGCGCTCGGTCGCGCGTGCCCTGTCCTCCGGAGGAATGCCGGGCCCGTTGTCAGCCACCGCGAGCCGCACCACATCCGCCTCCCGCTCGACCGAGATCGTCACCCTCGGCTTCTCGGCGCCCTCCTCGGCATATTTCAGAGCGTTGTCAACGAGGTTGGCGAGCGCCTGCGCGAGCAGTTCGCGGATGCCGGCGACCGGCGCCGGCCCGTTTGCGGTGAAGGTCAGCTCGGCGCCCGCCTCCTCCGAGAGCGGCTCGTAGAGCTCGAACACGTCCTCGGCGACGCTCGTCACGTCGACCGTGGAAAAGGCGGTCCCCGATGAGCCCGCCTCGGCCCGCGCGATCATCAGCAGCGCGTCGAAGGTGCGGATGAGCTGGTCCGCGTCGTCGATCGTCGCCTGCAGGGCATCGCGGTACTCGTGCTCGTCCCTCGCGCCGGAGAGCACCGCCTCGACCCGCGTCCGCATCCGGGTGAGCGGGGTCTTCAGGTCGTGCGCGATGTTGTCGGAGACCTCCTTCAGCCCCTCCATCAGGCGCTCGATCCGCTCGAGCATGGTGTTGAGGCTTTCCGCGAGCCGGTCGAACTCGTCGCCCGTTCCCGTCACTTCGAGCCGGCCGGTAAGGTCGCCCGCGATGATCCGGCGGCTCGTCGCCGCCATCGAATCGATCCGCTTCAGGACCCGGTGCGAGACGAAGAGCCACGAGGCGAGCCCCAGCACGACCATCAGCCCCATGGTGACGAGCAAGGCGCGGATCGTGATCTCGATGAGCTGGTTGCGCTCGCTGACGTCGCGCCCGACCAGCAGGCGGTAGCCGGCCGGCAGCTCGAAGACGCGCACGAGCGCCACCCTCCGCCCGAAGCCTCCCGTCTCCTCGGCGCCGCGATAGGGCACGGTCTGCGGCTCGGGGCGCGGATTGTCGAGGATGGCGGAGGGGACGAAGGCGACGTTGCCGGCCACCTTCGCGCCGTCCGGGTCGGCGATCAGATAGAGGCTGGCGCCCGGCTGCTGGCTGCGGAGATCGACCACGCGGGCGAGCCGGACGATGCCGCCGAGCTGGTACTGCGCCGCCAGCTCGTCGAGCTCCCTGCCGACCGCCTCGAGCGTCTGCCCTTCCAGGAGCTCCATCGTGCTCTTCACGATGTAGCCGATCATGAGGGTGGAGAAGATGCTGAAGACGGCCAGGAAGATCGCCGAAAGCCGGAACGCCGTCGTGCGGAAGAGGCGCAGGCGCGCCGGGCTAGCCATCGTCCCGCATCACGTAGCCGGCGCCGCGCACGGTGTGGAGCAGCGGGCGGTCGAAATCCTTGTCGATCTTGGCCCGCAGGCGCGAGACATGGACGTCGATCACGTTGGTCTGCGGGTCGAAATGGTAGTCCCAGACATTCTCCAGGAGCATCGTCCGGGTCACCACGGTGCCCGCGTTCTTCATGAGGTACTCGAGGAGCCGGAATTCCCTCGGCTGGAGCAGGATCGCCTTGCCGCCGCGCGTCACCGTGCGCGCCAGCCGGTCGAGCTCGAGGTCTCCGACCCGGTAGATCGTCTCCGATTCCTGCGGCGTGGCGCGCCGCGCCAGCACTTCGGCCCGGGCGAGCAGCTCGGAGAAGGCATAGGGCTTCGGCAGGTAGTCGTCGCCGCCGGCGCGGAGCCCCGTCACGCGGTCGTCGACATGGCCGAGCGCGGAGAGGATCAGCACGGGCGTGCGGTCGCCCTCCTTGCGCAGGCTTGCGATCAGCGAGAGGCCGTCGCGCTTCGGGAGCATCCGGTCGACGATCAGCACGTCGTAGCCGCCGCCGCTCGCAAGCTCGAGCCCCGCCTCCCCGTCCATCGCCTGGTCGGCCACGTGGCCGGCCTCGCGCAGTGCCTTCACCAGATAGGCGAGCGCTTCCTGATCGTCTTCGACTACGAGAATCCGCATGTCTGAACGTTAGCCGCCGCTGGCTTGCGCGCCAGTCAAAATGGAGACGGCGGGCCGCCGGAGCGACCCGCCGCTGGGGAGCCGGGAACGACTGGGGGCAGGTGAGTGTCGCGCCGGTTCCCTCGGCTGGGGCCGATCAGCCCTTCTCGACCGGCAGGGCGACGAAGCGCGTGCCGCGCTCGCTCTGGACCTGCACCAGGACCGCCTTGCGGCCGTTCTTCTGCGCCGATGCGATGCCCGACTT
Source organism: Propylenella binzhouense (assembly GCF_009866965.1). Lineage (GTDB taxonomy): Bacteria > Pseudomonadota > Alphaproteobacteria > Rhizobiales > Afifellaceae > Propylenella > Propylenella binzhouense. Next base: position 24,125 of record NZ_SPKJ01000051.1, read on the forward strand.
CACGTCGGAGACGCTCGAGACCTTCTGTCCGCCGACCGCCACGATGACGTCGCCGGCCTGCAGGCCCTTCTCGCTCGCCGCGCTGCCGTCGTCGACGCCGGTCACCAGCACGCCGTCGCCGCCGTCATTGGGCGCGAGCGCCAGGCCGTAGCCCTCGAAGGAGCCGGGCTGCGCGTCCGGCGCCTGGTCGGTGCCGGTGCTCGCCACCTGGGCGAGATTGCCGAGCTTCACCTCGATCTGCTGCGTGCTGCCGTTGCGGACGACGTCGAGCGTCACCGTCGCGCCGGGATCGTAGCCGGCGATGATCTGGGCCAGCTCGCGCGGGCCCTTCACGTCCTTGCCGTCGACCTTGGCGATGATGTCGCCGGCCTGCACGCCCGCTGCCTTCGCGGGGCCGTTGTCCTGCGGATCGGCGACGAGCGCGCCGGTGGTCTGGTCGATGCCCAGGCTGTCGGCGATGTCCTTCGTCACCGGCTGGATCTGGACGCCGAGCCAGCCGCGGGTGACCTTGCCGTCCTGCTTCAGGTCGGCGACGACCTGCTGCACGGTCGAGGCGGGGATCGCGAAGGCGATGCCGACATTGCCGCCCGACGGCGAGAAGATCGCGGTGTTGACCCCGATCACTTCGCCCTTCGCGTTGAAGGTCGGTCCGCCCGAATTGCCGCGGTTCACCGGCGCGTCGATCTGGATGAAGTCGTCATAGGGGCCGTTGCCGATGTCGCGGCCGTTCGCCGAGACGATGCCGGCGGTCACCGAGCCGCCGAGGCCGAACGGATTGCCGACCGCGATCGCCCACTGGCCGACCTTCGGCTCCTCCTGGGCGAAGTTGACGTAGGTGAAGCCGCTTCCCTCGACCTTCAGCAGCGCGAGGTCGGTCTTCTCGTCCGTGCCGATCAGCTTGGCATCGAGCTCGCGGCCGTCGTCCATGACGACCACCATCTCCTTGCCGTGGTCGACGACGTGGTTGTTCGTCACGAAGTAGCCGTCCTCGGAGATGAAGAAGCCGGAGCCTTGGCTCATGCCGAAGCGCGGCGAGTGCGGGTTCTGCCCGTTCGGGCCGCGGAACTCGAAGCCCGGGGGGCCGAAGCGCTTGAAGAACTCGTAGAACGGGCTGTCCTCGGGAATGTCGCCGAACGGGGAGCCCTGGTCGGAAACCGGGCTTATCTCGGTCTTCACGCGCACGCTGACCACCGCCGGCTTCACCTTCTCCACGATCGACGTGAAGTCCGCCGGGCCGGCGGCTTCGACACGGACCGGCTCGGCGCGTGCCGCCGGGCTGTCTCCGATCACGAGCCCGGCGCCGGTGCCGCCGACGATGCCGAGGGTGAGCGCGCTCGCGAGCAGCGCATTGCGGAAGCGCCGCGCCCGCGAATTGTTCTGGTCGTTGTTGGTCATGGCAGTTGCAAGCTCCACGCTGAATTTGGGTCCGCCCCGTCTCGGCGGGGCGGACTGGAGGTCTGCGGAGAGAGCGTGGCCCGGGGGCAGGTTCGCCACGTCTCCGCCGCAGGGAAGAGATAGGGAGCTGCCCCTTACCGTGCCGTGTCTGCGCGATTAATTCTTCGTAAGCTTGGAAGATCGGCCGCCGCGCGCCGCTTCAGCCCTGCTCCGGGCGTCCGAGCACGCGTGCAAGCGCCTCCTCCTCCTCCGCGCTGAGGCGCTCCGTCCCCGCCGCGGCGCGGCGGCGCCGGTAGAACAGGAATGCGAGCGCGATGCCGGCGAGGAGCACGAGGAAGGGCGCCGCCCAGAGCAGGAGGTTCGATTCGGAGAAGGTCGGCCGCAGGAGCACGAACTCGCCGTAGCGGTCGACCAGGAACTGCTTCACGGCGGCGTCGGAATCGCCCGCCTCCAGCCGCTCCCGCACGAGCACGCGGAGGTCGTGCGCGAGCGGCGCCTCCGAATCGTCGATCGACTGGTTCTGGCAGACGAGGCAGCGCAGCTCCTCGGAGATCGCGCGCGCGCGCGCCTCGAGCGCCGGGTCCGCAAGCCGCTCCTCCGGCGTCACCGCCAGCGCCGGCCCGGCGACGAGAAGCGCGGTCAGGGCAAGTCCGGCGAGCCTCATGCCGGAACCGGGTCCGTCGTCCTGGAGGCCGCGCGCCGCGGCGCCCCGATCCGCAGCCGGCGGTCGGAAAGCGAAGCGGCGCCGCCTGCCGCCATGACCACGGCGCCGAGCCAGATCAGCGTCACGAACGGCTTGTAATAGGCCCGCAGCACGAGGCCGCGCTCGCTCCGGTCGCCGAGCGAGACGTAGAGCTGCGAGAGCCCGTAGGTCTCGATCGCCGCCTCCGTCGTCGGCATCTGCCGCACCGTATAGATGCGCTTGGAGGGCGTGACGGTGCCGATCCCGACGCCGTCGCGGTCGACGCGGAAATGCGCCACCTCGGCACGGTAGTTCGGCCCGGTCATCGGGGCGGTGCCGACATAGGTGAGGCCGTATTCCCCCACCTCGACGCGGTCGCCCGGCTGCACCTCGGTGATGAGCTCGCTCTGGAAGGCCGAGGTCGCCACGATCCCGATCAGCGTCACGCCGAGGCCGGCATGGGCGAGCGCGGTGCCGAAGGCGGAGCGCGGCAGCCCGGCGAGCCGCGCGGCGCTCGCCGCGATCGGGAGGCGGAAGAGCCGCGTGCGCTCGGCGAGTTCCGAGAAGGCCCCTGCGATCAGCCAGAGCCCGAGCCCGATGCCGAGCGCGGGCAGCGCCGCGTGCGAGCCTGAGAGCAGGAGCACCGCCAGCACGCCCGCGACCGAAGCGGCCATCGCCACGCCGAGCCGCTGCGCCGCGGCGGCGAGGTCGCCCCGCTTCCAGGCCAGCAGCGGCCCGAACGGCACCGCCAGCAGCACCGGGATCATCAGCGGCCCGAAGGTGAGGTCGAAGAACGGCGCGCCGACCGAGATCTTCTTGCCCGTCAGCCCCTCGAGCGCCAGCGGATAGAGCGTTCCGACGAACACCGCCGCGGTCGCCGCGACCAGGAAGAGGTTGTTGAAGACGAGCGCGCCCTCGCGGCTGATCGGCGCGAAGAGGCCGCCCTGCTTCAGGGTCGGCGCGCGCCAGGCGAAGAGCGACAGGCCGCCGCCGATGAAGAGGACGAGAATCCCGAGGATGAAGACGCCGCGGGTCGGGTCGGTCGCGAAGGCGTGGACGGAGGTCAGCACGCCGGAGCGCACCAGGAACGTGCCGATCAGCGACAGCGAGAAGGTCAGGATCGCGAGCAGCACCGTCCAGATCTTCAGCGCGCCGCGCTTCTCCATCACGAGGGCGGAGTGGAGCAGCGCCGTTCCGGCGAGCCAGGGCATGAAGGAGGCGTTCTCGACCGGGTCCCAGAACCACCAGCCGCCCCAGCCGAGCTCGTAATAGGCCCAGTAGGAGCCCATCGCGATGCCGAGGGTCAGGAACGTCCAGGCCGCCAGGGTCCACGGCCGCACCCAGCGCGCCCAGGCGGCGTCGATCCGCCCGTCGATCAGCGCGGCGAGCGCGAAGGAGAAGGCGATCGAGAAGCCGACATAGCCGAGATAGAGGAGCGGCGGATGGACCGCGAGCCCGACGTCCTGCAGCAGCGGGTTGAGGTCGCGCCCTTCGAGCGGAGCCGGGTCGAGGCGCGCAAACGGGTTCGACGTCAGGAGGATGAAGAGCAGGAAGGCGCTGCCGATCCAGCCCTGGACGGCGAGCACGGTCGCGCGCAGGCTGTCCGGCAGGTTGCGCCCGAAGCGGGCCACGAGTGCGCCGAAAAGCGTCAGGATCAGGACCCAGAGCAGCATGGAGCCCTCGTGGTTCCCCCACACCCCCGTGATCTTGTAGAGGAGCGGCTTCGCCGAGTGGGAGTTCTCCCACACGTTCTGGACGGAGAAGTCCGATTGCAGATGGGCGGCGGTGAGGGCGGCGAAGGCGAGCGCGACATAGAGGAAACCCGCCGTCGCGGTCGCCGGTGCGACGCCCATCAGCCGCGCATCGCCGGAGCGCGCGCCCCAGAGCGGCACGCTCGACTGGATGAGCGAAAGGGCGAGCGCGAGCACGAGCGCGAAATGGCCGAGCTCGGCGACCGGGAAGGCACCCGTCATTGTGCACTCTTCTCCATCCAGTGGCCCTGCTTCTTCAGGGCGTCCGCGACTTCGCGAGGCATGTAGTTCTCGTCGTGCTTGGCGAGCACGCTGTCGGCCCGGAACGCACCGTCGGCGCCCACCACGCCTTCCGCGACCACGCCCTGCCCTTCCCGGAAGAGATCGGGCAGGATTCCGGTATAGGTGACCTCGATGGCGCTCGCCGTGTCGGTCACCTCGAACGAGACCTTGCCGCCGTCGCCGCGGTGGACCGATCCGTCGGCGACAAGCCCGCCGAGCCGGACGCGCGTCCCGGGCTGGACCCCCTTCTGGGCGATGTCGCTCGGCGTGTAGAAGAACACGATCTGGTCGCTCAGCGCGAACAGGACCAGGCCGAGCGCCAGGGAGAGCACGCCGCCGGCCGCCCCGATCATCGCGAGCCGCCTCTGCTTCCGGGTCATGGTTTCCCCGTCTCCTCGATCTTGAGGCCGAGCTGCTCGGCCGCCGCGACGATCCGCTGCCGCGCCTCCTCGTCCGGCGCGGAGGCGATCGCCGTCTTCGCCGCGCTGGAGGCGTCTTCCGTCCGGCCGAGCACGGTATAGGCGCGCATCAGCCGCAGCCAGCCCTCGACGTCGCCGGGATTGTCGCCGAGCCGGTCGGCGAGCTGCGCGACCATGCCCTCGATCATCGCCGTGCGATCGGCCGCGCTCATGTTCGCCGCCGCCGCGACTTCCTCGCGCGAGGGTCCCGTCGCCGGCGGAAGCCCGCCGGCCGGCGGCGGCGCGCCGCCCGCGCGTGCGATCGCCCCCTCCACGGTCGCGCGCCAGGGCG
>NZ_SPKJ01000052.1 GCF_009866965.1 Propylenella binzhouense
CGGCGTGTCCGGCCGGGTTGCGGCAGGCGGCGCGTCGGCCTGCGCGAGCCGCATCCCGGCGCCCGGCGCCGCATCCGCGGCCGCGCCGTTCGCGTTCCACGCCGCGAAGAGAAGCGCCGCGGAGGCGGTGCTCACCAGGATTCGCTTCATCGTCTTCGTTCCGCTCGCTCGATCGGTGGTGAATCAATTCGGCCGCGGCGGTTCTGTTCCGGCAAAGCATCCGGCACGCGCGCCGTCCGGTCAGCGGCCGCCGAGCGCGCGGAAGATCTTCATCCCGGGGCGTCCCGACGGCTTCATCCCCACCCGCCGCTCCGCGTCCTCGATCGCCGCGCGGGTGAGCGGGCCGACCTTCCCGTCCGGCTCGCCGATATCGTAGCCGGCGCGGATCAGGAGCTTCTGGAGTTCCAGGCGCTCGGCGCGCGAGAGCGGCGGGTCGTCGGTCGGCCAGGGCGTGCGGAAGGCGGGATACCCGGCCATCCGGTCCGCCAGATGCGAGATCGCGAGGGCGTAGGATTCGGCCTGGTTGTAGGCATAGATCGCGTCGAAGTTCCGGAACACGAGGAAGCCGGGCCCGCGCGGGCCGGCCGGCAGCAGGAGCCCGGCCTCCGCGCCGCCTGCGAGCGCCGCCCCGTCCGCGCGCACCACGCCGCGCTGCGACCAGGTCGAAAGCGAGGCCTTCCGGGTCCGGCCTTTCGGCCCGCTATAGCCGTGCGGGACCTTCACTTCGATCATCCAGGATTCGCCGGGCTTCCAGCCGGCGCGGCGGAGATAGTTGGCGGTCGAGGCGAGCGCGTCGGCGACCGAGTTCACGAGGTCGCGCCGGCCGTCGCCGTCGAAATCGACCGCGAGCCGCTGGTAGGTCGACGGGATGAACTGCGTCTGCCCGAAGGCGCCCGCCCACGAGCCGTAGAGCTGGTCGAGCGAAAGGTCGCCGCGATCGACCAGCTTCAGGGCGGCGATGAGCTCGCCACGCCAGAACGCGGTGCGGCGGCCGCCCTGGCAGGCGAGGTTCGCGAGCGCATGCGGCAGGAAGTTGTCGCCGGCATCCTGGCCGAAATTCGATTCCACGCCCCAGACCGCGGCGATCACGTAGCGGTCGACCCCGAAGCGCGCCTCAGCCGCGCGCAGCACCCGGTCGTAGCGGCGCATCATCGCGATGCCCTGCTCGATCCGCTCCTCGTCCACGAGGAAGCCGAGATAGTCCCAGATCGGCGTCTTGAACTCGGGTTGCGAGCGCGACAGCCGGATGATCTTCTCGTCGGCGCGCGCGCCGTCGAGCGCACGGGCGGCGACCGCGCGGCCGACCCCGGCCTTGACCGCCGCCTGCTTGAGGCCGCCGACGCAGGCGGAGAAGGATTCCGCCGCGGCCGGCATGGCCGACAGAAGCGGCAGCAGGGCAACGAATAGGGCCGTGCGCATCAGCCTGGCTCCTCCCGGTCTCTCGAATCGGCAGTGTAACCGGCCCGGCGCCCGGAACGGAATCCCCGCGCTTCCGATCGGGCGTCGACGGTTCCCGCATCGCCCTCGCCGGCCGGGCCCTCAGTCGAGCTTGCAGCGGGTCTCCGGCGCGTCCGCGCCGAGCGTGTCGAGCACGTTCGTCCTGTGGAGGAAGCCTTCGAGCGGCGGGATCGCGATCACGGCATTGTGCGTGTGCAGCACGATCGGCTGCCGGAGCTGGTGGTCCCAGGGCCGGAAGGAGCCGACCAGCCCCTTGTAGAGGTCGACGCCGAAATCGGGCGACAGCATGAATGCGCGCAGCGTCGCGACATCCGTGCTCCGCGTCCGCAGCACCGCCTCCACAGCGCTGCGGACCGCCGCCCAGGCCGCGAAGTCCGTTGCCGTCATGGCGCGCTCGGCGGTGCGGTCGAAGCGCTGGTTGAGCTGGGGCGCGCCGAAGCGCTCGAGCGTCCAGTGCCAGGCGTCCGGCACCAGCCCCTCCGTGCCGACGACCGGCCGCGGCCGGTAGGTCGAGAACGGGACGTAGCGTCCGAACTCCCCGATCGTGTCGGCGAGGAAGACGACGTCGTAGCGCGCGTCGCCGGTCATCAGCGCCACGTTGTTCTGGTCGCGGTTGCGCGGATCGTTGCCGAGCACGAACGGGCGCTCGTCGGCGATCTCCAGCCCGAACTTCGCCGCCGACCGCGCGAACGCGGCGCTCAGCGCCTTGTCGGCCTCCTCCGCGCCGGCAAGCACGAGCACGTCGCGCCAGCCGCGCGCCTGCAGGAACTGCGCGAGCGCGTCGGTCAGCATCGCCTCGCTCGGGATCGTGTGGAAGACGAGCGCGGAGCAGGCCTCGCCGCGAAGCTCGTCCGCGCCGTGCCGGATGTTGAAGAGGACGAGCGGGTCCGGCTCGCCCGCGAGGTCGGCCTCCGCCTTCTTCAGGTCCTCGAGGGGAAGGTCGAGCAGGAAGAGGCTCGCGCCCGCCTCGTGGTGCGCCTTGCGGATGGCGTCGGCCGCACTCTCCTCCGGGGGCACCTCCGTCTGCCGCAGCTCGAAGGCCACGCCGGCCGCGCGGCCGAGCACCCTGCTCTCCTTCAGCGCCGTCTCCGCGCCGTCGATCGGGCGGTGGCGGTCCCGCAGCACCAGCCCGGTATAGGCGCGGTGCGGCTCGTAGGCCGGGTCGTCCCGGCGGTAGAGATAGTCGAAGGCGAGCGTCGGCTTGGGCTGCGCCTCGGCGAGGCTCGCCGCCGCGAGCAGCGCGACGGCGACGGCCGCCCTAGTGATCGTCGATGAGAATGCCATAGGGCACCATCCCGACCGCGACCGACTTCAGCGGCTTGAGGCTCTCCGTGTCGACGATGGTGACGTCGTCCGAGAGGCCGTTGGCGACGTAGAGCTTCTTCTCGTCGCCGCTCAGCGCGAGCCCCCAGGCGCGCTTGCCGGCCAGCACGTAGTCGAGCACCTTGCGCGACGGCACGTCGACGACGGCGACGTGGTTCGCGCGGCCGAGCGCCACATAGGCGCGCTTGCCGTCCCTGGTGATGAGGACGTCGACCGGCGTCACCTGCTCCTTGCGCATGCCGGTCGGCAGGAAGGCTATGTCGCCGACCACCGCGAGCGTCGCCGTGTCGATGATGTCGACGATGCCCGCCACCTCCGCGGAGACCCAGAGCTCCTTGCCGTCCGGGGTCAGCGCGAAGCGCCGCGGCCGCTGGTCGACGAGGATGTCCTTCACCACCTCGCCCTTGTCGAGGTCGATCACGTGGACGAGGTTCGACGCCTCCGAGCTCACGAAGGCGCGGTGCCCGTCCGGCGTGACGAGCACCCCTTCCGGCTCCTCGCCGACATCGAAGCTCGCGATCAGGTCGCCGGATTCGACCTCGTAGATGCTCGCCTCGGCGTCCTCCTCGTTGGAGACGACGAGCCGCCTGCCGTCGGGCGTGAGGTCGAAGGTCTCGGGCTCCTCGACGTCCCTGATCCGGCGCACGAGCTCCAGGCTCCCGACGTCGTAGATCGCGATCTGCGAATCGTCCGCGCAGGCCACGTAGAACTCGGTCCGGTCCGCGCTGAACTTCATGCCGCGCGGGCGCGAGCAGGTCGCGACCGTCTTGACCACCGCGTCCGAGGCGTCGAGGACGGTGAGGTCGTTCGACTTCTCGTTGCTGACGATGATCTTCCCGCTGTTCTTGGCGTCAGCGGGCGCGGCGCAGATCACGGCCGCCACTGCGAAGAAAATGGCGAGGCGGCGGACCGGCCTGTATACAGTTCCCGCCCCTCCCCTCCGGTAAAAGCGGTGAAAGTACCCGACGGCTGCCATCCTATCCTCCCGAAGTCGCAGTCAGAACGGCGTTCCGGCCGATTGTCACCGTCCGCGGACGTGATAGCATCTCTGCTGCTGCCAGATCAAACCGGTAGCGGAAAATCAAGAATGAGGGAGGAAGGACAATGGCGTCCGCAAAAGCCGCGAGGCGGCTGGCCGGCATGCTCGTCGGTGCGTTCGGCACGCTCGTCGCGGGAGCGCTCTCCGCGCAGGAGGTCCAGCACGCGACGGTCTACGGCGACATGAGCGCCGTCACGCAGGACATGCTGAACCGGAGCGCCGGCGACGGGAACAACTTCCTGCACACGAACGGCAATTACGAGCAGACGCGGTACTACCCGAACCGCCAGATCAACGTCGACAACGTCAAGCATCTCCGCCCCGCCTGGATCTTCCAGACCGAGGTGATGGAGACGATGGAGACCACGCCGATCGTCGTGAACGGCATCATGTACGTGACGACGGCGTTCAACCACGTCTATGCGCTCGATGCCCGCACCGGCGAGGAGATCTGGCACTACAAGCACAAGATGGGCCCGATCACGACCTATTGCTGCGGCCCGAACAATCGCGGCGTCGCGGCCCTTGGCGACATGGTCTACATGGGCACGCTCGACGCCCAGCTCGTCGCGCTCGACGCCAAGACAGGCAAGGTCCGCTGGCAGAAGGAGATCGCCGATCCCTCGCTCGGCTACAGCGAGACGATGGCGCCGACGGTGGTCGACGGCATGATCCTGATCGGCACCAATGGCGGCGAATACGGCATCCGCGGCTTCGTGAAGGCGTTCGACGCCAAGACCGGCGACGAGAAGTGGAACTTCAACACGATCCCGGAGGATTCCGTCGGCGTATGGGCGACGCACGACGCCACCGGCCGCGACATGCACCGCGACATCGACGCCGAGAAGGCCGCGCTCGAGAAGAACGGCGATCCGTTCGAGACGCTCGGCGGCGGCGTCTGGCAGAACCCGGCCGTGGACCTGGAGACCCGGCGCATCTATTTCGTGGTCGGCAATCCCTCGCCCGACCTCGACGGCTCGCTCCGTCCCGGCGACAACCTCTACACGGACTCGCTCGTCTCGCTGAACCTCGATACCGGCGAATATGTCTGCCACTTCCAGTACATCGCCCACGACGTCTGGGATCTCGACGCGGTCAGCCCGCCGATCATCACCCGCGTGAAGACGGAGTCCGGCGAGACCGTGAAGGGCATCCTCCACGGCGGCAAGACCGGCCACGTCTACGTGCACAAGGCGGACGATTGCAGCCTGATCCGCTATTCCGAGGCGATGGTGCCGCAGGAGAACATGTGGGTGCTGCCGACGGCGGAGGGCGCCCGCATGCTGCCCGGCGCCAATGGCGGCGTGGAATGGTCGCCGATGGCGATCGATTCCGATCTCGCCCTCGCCTACGCGATCAACCTGCACCAGCCGATGACCTACCACGTCGAGAGCACGCCCTATCCGGAAGGCAAGCTCTGGCTCGGCGGCGCGTTCAAGGTGATCCCGAGCGAAGAGCAGTGGGGCAACGTGACCGCGATCGACTACAACACCGGCAAGATCCGCTGGCAGGTGAAGACCGCGCAGCCGATGATCGGCGGCGTGCTCGCGACCGCCGGCGGGCTCGTCTTCACCGGCGAGGGGAACGGCCAGTTCAAGGCCTACGACGCCGAGACCGGGTCGGTGCTGTGGAAGTTCCAGGCCGGCGCCGGCGTCAACGCGCCGCCGGCCTCCTACACGGTCGACGGCAGGCAGTATGTCGTGGTCGCGGCGGGCGGCAACACGCAGCTCGACTACAAGCGCGGCAACAGCGTCATCGCCTTCACCCTCGCGGATTGAACCGCGGCGACGCGATCACGCGACCGGCGGAGCGCTTCGGCGCTTCGCCTTTCTTTTCGGTGCGGAGTGGAACATGAGGAAGAGAGCGGGCTTGCCCAAGGCGGCCGCCGCTGCAGCGATCCTTTCGGCGCTTCCCCTGTCGGGAGCCGTTGCCCAGGACCGGCAGCCTCCGCCGGAGATTGCGGAAAAGCTCGCGCTCTGCGTCACCTGCCACGGGGAGAACGGGGTCCCGGTCGTCGACAAGGCGCCGGTCCTCTTCGGCCAGGAAATGTTCTACCTGCTCGTGCAGCTCCGCGACTATCGCGCCGGCCGGCGGGCGAACGAGACCATGTCGCCGATCGCCAAGGAGCTTTCCGACGCCGAGATGAAGGGGCTCGCGACCTATTTCTCCGAGCAGAAATGGCCGCGCATCGAGGCCACGGCCGAAGTGGGCGACGCCGCGAAGGCCGAGCGGCTGGCGGTCGAGGGCCAGTGCTCGCAGTGCCATCTCTCCGGTTTCGTCGGCAATAGCCGCGTCCCGCGCGTATCGAACCAGAAGCCGGACTACCTCGGGCAGACGATGTCCGACTTCAGGGACGACCGGCGGAAGAACGCCCCGGCGATGGCGGCGATCGTGAAGGGCTGGTCCGACGACGACATCGCCGCCATGGCGCGCTATCTCGCGACGCTCTGATCAGCGCGGCGGCGCTGCCCGCGCGAGCACGGCCCGGACGCTTTCCGCACTCGCGAGGTCGCGCGCGCTCAGCCCCTTCTTGTCGCGGCGCACGGGATCGGCGCCGTGCTCGGCGAGCCAGGCCACGATCTGCGGGTGCCCGCGCTCGGCCGCGATCATCAGCGCGGAGCGGCCGCGGTCGTCCACGGGATCGACGGCAACGCCCGCTTCGAGGAGCAGCTTCACCGTCGCGAGGCCCTCGGCCTCCGGGACGTCGTTCGGATGGCCGGCCGCCCACATCAGCGCGGTGAGGTCGTGGCCATAGGTCCGGTTCGGATCGGCGCCGGCCGCGATGAGTTCCTTCACGATCGCGGATGCCCCCTTGGCCGCGGCATAGATGAGCGGGCTCTTGCCGGTCCCGTCGGCCTCGTTCGGATCGGCGCCGCTCGCGAGCAGCATCCGCACGATCCGTGAATTGCCGTTATAGGCGGCCGCGCCGAGCGGGGTGATGCCGCTCCGGGCGACGAGTTCCACCGAGGCGCCGCGGGCCAGGAGCAGTTCCACGGTGCCGCGATGATTGCCGCTGACGGCGCGGAGGAGCGCGGTCGAGCCGTTCAGGTTGCGATGGTCGATCTCGGCGCCGCGATCGAGCAGAAGCCGCACGATGCCGGTCCGGCCGCCCGCCGCCGCATGGATCAGCGGCGAATTGGCGAAGCGGTCGCGCGACTCGATCGCGGCCCCCCGCTCCAGAAGCGTCTCGACCAGGGAAACGCAGCCCTTCTCCGCGGCTTCGTCGAGCAGAAGATTGCGCGTGCGGTCGTTCTGCCCGCCCTCGCCTTCGGTCAGGCGCGCCGTCATCTCCGCGCAGACGATCGGGTTGGCGTCACGCCCGTAATCGCCGGTCTGCCCCCGGGCAGGCCCGGCCGATGCCAGTGCGGCAAGAAAGCACACCATCGCGCGGTTCACGGCGGTTCCTCCTGTTTTCCGACAGGCTATTCCGCTTCGAACCCTCGGAAAACCGGGAAGTGAGAGCCATCATCGCGCCGCCGGTGCGGCTCCCCGGCCGCCGTTAACCAAGATTACAATTTTAATCATGGTTAACAGGCAGTTGACGCCACTTCGGATTGACCACATCTGTCGTTTACTTTTCATTAAGCATTCGGGAGTGCGGCGCCCGGCCGGGGCCAATCGGTCGGGGCGCTCCGAGCGCACTTCCTGCTGGTCCGGGTCACGGGGGTGTGCGGCATGTCGATTGCAGTTGGAGATTTCGAGGGCCGGTCGGTACCGTCGGCCTCCCCCGCCCCGGGGGTGATCGTGGGCGGTCCCGAGGTCCTGCGGAAGCGGATCGAATACGGGACCATCCTCGTGAGCCTGCTCCTCGGATCCCTGGTCGGCGTCTACTGGCTCACGCAGAACAGCCTCACCTGGATCGAGGTCACCGCCTTTCTGATCGGGTACTGCGTGATCAATGTCGGCGTCGGCATGGCGCTCCACCGCTACTTCACGCACAAGGCGTTCGAGACGAATGCGGTTGTCCGCTTCATCCTCGGCATGTTCGGGGCCTTCGCGGTGCAGGGCTCGATCATCGACTGGGTGGCGGATCACCGGCGCCACCACGCGCATACCGACGATTGCGGCGATACCCACAGCCCCCATGTCGACGAGCATTGCCATGACACGTCGACCTGGCGCGGCCTGCTCCACGCCCATTTCACGTGGCTGTTCGACGACACCACGACCGATCTCAACGTCTACGGCAAGGACCTGACGCAGGACCGGATGCTGGTGTTCTTCCACCGGACGCGCTGGCTCTGGGCGATCCTCTCGGTCGTCGTGCTGCCGGGCCTCTTCGGCTACGCCTTCGGCGGCGTCGAGCACATGTGGGGCGCGATCTGGGTCGGCGGGTTCCTGCGGACCTTCATCTTCCTGAACTTCGTGCTCGCGGTGAACTCGATCGGCCACACCTTCGGATCGGAGCGCTTCGAGCAGGACAATCACAGCAAGAACAATCTGGTTCTTGCGCTCCTCACCTTCGGCGACGGCTGGCACAACAACCATCACCGCTTCCCGCGCAACGCCTTCGCCGGGCTCGCCTGGTGGGAAATCGACGTCAACGGCTACCTGATCGTGGCGCTCGAGAAGCTCGGCCTCGCCTGGAAGGTCGTCCGCGTCCCGAAGGCGCAACTGCCCTAGCTCGCAGGGGACCGGTCCCGCAGCCCTGCCGGCGGGACCCGCGGGCTCAGCCCTTTTGATCCGGCGGCGGCGCGAGGCGCCCCCGCTTCTGTTCCGGCCCCGGAGCCGCTTCCTTCCCGGCCCCGGAATTTAATGCCGCCAGCCCGCGCCTGGCGGGCCGGAGGTCCGGGCTGAGAGCGAGGCAGAAGCGGTAGGTCTCCTCCGCCTCCTCGGTCCGCCCCAGTTTCGCCAGCGCATCGGCCAGGCAGAGATTCGCCTGGATTGAACGGGGCTCGGCGGCAAGCGCCGCCCGGGCGTGCCCTTCCGCTCCGATGGCATTGCCGGACGCAAGGTCGAGGCGTGCAGCGAGCAGGCGCCCTTCCAGGGAGGCAGGTTCGGCGCTGAGCGCGGCTTCGACAAGGCGGCGCGCGGCGTCGAGCTCGCGCCGGCGCAGATGATGGGCGGCGAGGACGAGCTGGAGCTTCGGATCGCCCGACACCGCGAGACGGCGCCCGAGATCGCGGGCGGCGTGCCCGGCCCCGCTTGTGCCTTCGTCGAAGCGGAGCGCCGCGGTCCAGTAGACGGACGAGTCCGGGGCAAGGGCGCGAAGGTCGTCGAGGAGGATCCGCGCGTCGTCGAGCGCGCCGTCCGAGAGCGCGTCGTTGAACAGGCCGGCGAGCCGCCCGGCATGCATCTCCGACCTGAAGAAATCCGCCTCGCTTTGTGTCGCATCGAACGTCTCGACCGCAGCCGGGCCTGCGGGCGGATCGGATCTGTAGGCTTCCGCGAGCGCCGGCGCGTGGCGGGACGCGAATGCCCGGGCTTCCGGGTTCTCGCTCCGCGTCAGTTGCAGGCCGGCGAGCGGCGCGACCCTGGCATTGCCGGTTCCCCATTCGATCGCGTCATAGAGCGCCGGGGCCGCGCGCCAGAGATCCTGCTCCATCCGGTGGAGCGTGCGCGGAAAGCGGGCCGCCTCCTCCGGAAGGCTCCACCCCAAGCGCTCCAGCATGGTCGCGGCTGCGGCAGGGTCGGCGACGAAATCCTCGAACCGGAGCACCGCATCGAACGGACCCGGCTCGGCATAGAGCGCATCGGCGCGCTCGAACTTCTCCTCCATCGTGCCGTCGTGGTGCCGGAAGCGCTTGCGGCGGAGGCTCGCATAATTGTCCTCGGGCCGGCGCACGACCAGGATCGTGCGGTCCGGCCGGAACCGCTCCTGGTGGCGGGCCAGGGGAAACGCGGTGGTGACGGTCGCCTTCACGCATGCGTCGGCCGGGCCGTCGATGCGCGGCGCGCAGTACATCGTCCAGAGGTCGGGGATGACGAGCGATCCCGGGCGCTGTCCCGCGAACAGCGTGAAGAGCGTCGCGCCCGAATTCTGCAGGCCGTAGACGAGGAGCCTCATCCGACGTTTCGGGCCTGCATGCGTCCCGGCATCGCCGGACGCGGATGCCCTGCGCTGGCCATGCCTTCGCGCGCCGACTGGAAATCTTGCATCGGGCCCCGCCCCCTCCAGCTGCGATACATTTGGCGGTCCCGCCTCACGAACCCAGCACGACGCAGCTGCCGCCCGCCTGTCGCAGCCGGCGGCACAGCGCGTCGGCCTCCTCGCGGGTCGGCGACGGCACCCTGAGCCGGTAGAACGGCCGCGGCCCGAAGGCGCGCAGGATGATCCGCTTGATCATCATCGGCTTGCCGCCGAGAACGCCCGGAAAGCGCTGCTGCATCGCCCGAAAGCGCTTGACGGCGTCGTCGCGCGAATAGCTCTTCGCGACCTCCACGCCCCAGGGCTGCTCCACGGTGCTCGGCGGAGCCTCGGCCGGGTCCTGCGGCGGCAGCGCGACGAGGCGGATCAGGTCCCGGCAGTTCGGCACGCGCGCAAGGGCGTCCTCGTCCCGGACCGGCGCGCCCGCGTTCGCGCTCCAGTCCTGCGCCGAGCGGCCGGTGACGAGACGGACATATTGCAGCGTCTCGCTCGGCAGGCGGGCGCGGCCGCCGAGCCAGGAGGAGACGCGCTGGGCACCGGCATTGTAGGCGGCGGCGGCGAGCCCGAGATTGCCGAAGCGTGCCCGCAGCTCGCTCAGCAAAGCGGCGGAGGCCGGCAAGGCCGCGGCGGGATCGAACGGGTCGGCGAGCGCGCGCTCGGCCGCGGTGCCCGGCATGAACTGCGCGATCCCCTGGGCTCCCTTGCGGCTGACCGCGCGCGGGTCGAAGCGGCTTTCCTGGTAGATCAGGCGGGTGAAGAACCCGACCGGCAGTTCGTGGCTTGCGGCGGCGGTGGCGAGGAGGCCGCAGATCTGGTCCGCCCCCATCAGCTCCGGCGGCGGAGAGGCGAGCACGATCCGCGCCAGTCTCGACGTCTCGGCATCGAGCGGGACCAGCGGGAGCGGGCGCATCTCGCCGCGGCGCAGCTCAGGGAAGGAAACCGCGCCCTCCGAGAACGCCTTCGCCGGAACCGGCGGCAGCAGGGCGAGCGCCAGGATCAGCCCGCCCGGAGCCATGCGACCGGGGGCGCGGAAGCCGGGCTCCGCGCGCGGCCTCATTCCGCGGCGTCCTCCAGCGGCTGTGCGGCGCCCTCGGGCCGCGGCGCGGCATCCGCGTCCCGAACGGCTCCCGTCGCCTCGCACCAGCCCTCCGCCACCAGGCGGCGCATGTCCTTCGGCCGCTCGCCGAAGAGCTCGTCGCCGAGTTCCGCCGCACGCGCCCTCAACGTGCTCTGGCGCTCCGCCACCACGTCCTTCAGCCGGCGGATCTCGTCCTTCTGGACGTCGTCGCGGCAGCTCCGGAGCACCTCCCTGAGCACGGCCAGATCGTGGTCGCTTCCGAGCGCGTCGGCGAGATGCTTCGCCTTCTTCCGCCGCTTCGCCGCGAGCGGCACCCCGGCCTCCACCAGGCGCAGATGCATCCAGTGATATTTCGCCTGCTTGCGCCATTCGTGCCAGGTCTCGGCATCGGGCTCTGAGGCGGCCCGTCGGCAGGCCCGCCGTGCCGCGCGGTAGGATTGCGCGAAGCCCTCGGCGAGCGGCTTCGCCCCGCCCGGCCAGTCGAGTCCGGCGATGACGGCCTCGCCGGCGTCGAGCTCGGCGAGCGTCTGCCGGAAGTGCTCGCCGGCCGCGCCCTCCGCGATCGCCGCGTCGCGGCGCTCGACGAGACGCTTCCTGACCATCGGGAAGCGCGCGGCCGCCGCCTCGCCGCCGCCGGCGAGATCGTCGAGCACGGCGATCAGCACCGCGGCGTCGCGCGAGCCGGAGAGCCTGCGGCCGGCATCCCGCCAGCGCCTCTCCTCGGCCCGGCCCGCCTCGCCGAGCGTCGGCCGCGCCAGCCGCAGCAGGCCGCGCAGCTTCTTGAAGCGCTGCCGGACGTCGTGAACGGCGAGGTCCGTATCCGCCTCGCCGGAAAGCGCGGTGCGCGCCCGCGCGATCTCCTCGCCCGCCACGCGCGTGAACTCGTCTCCGAGAGGCACCTTCGGATCGAACGCATAACCCATCGCCGCTTCCTCGTTCCGTCGCCACGCGCGGAACGGCCGCCGGGCCAAATACGCGCTGTAATAGCGCATGTCGCCGGTGACCTCGCGCCCCAGCCACGGCGGGATCTCGACCCTCGCATCTTCGCTGCCGAGCTCGATCTCCGCAAGGACGAGGCCGGCATTCGGGCCGGAGAAGACGTCCACCTCCCAGACGCCGTCGCCGTGGCGGACCGGGAAGCGGACCTTCTCGACGGTGCCGCCTGCGGCAAGCCGCATCATCGCCTCGGCGTCGGCGGCCGGCACGCGATACTCGAATTCCTCGCGGGTCATACCCCCGGCACGTGACTTGACGGTGACGAAGCCCGCCTCGCCGGCGATCCGCACGCGCACGCTCGCCTGCCCGGTCTCCGCCAGATAGGCCTGGCGGATCGCCACCCCGGGGCCGGCGGCGGCGCGCCAGGCCGGATCGGAAACGAGGAACTTGCGCTCGATCTCGAGGGCCACGCCGACCTCCCTCCCCGCTACTTCTTCTCCAGCAGCAGGGTCCCCTCCCGCGCGATCCGGCTGCGCAGCTTGTCCGCCACGGAGGCGAGCAGCCACGGCAGGTCCACCTCGATCCGCACGGAATCGTCGAGCACGTCGAGCCGGCCCGACACGGACTGGCCGAGACCGCTCATGCGGAACTGCAGCCGGTCGCCCTGCCACGCCTCCTCGACCGCCATCGCCTTCCCGGAGATCTGCTCGCGGATGCGCACGAAGCCGGTCTCGAGCCGCCGGTGCGCCTCGGCCCGTCCGAGATTGTGGGGGATGTTCACGACGACCGGCTTCGTCATTCTGCGCGCCTCCCTGGCAGCTCCGTCGGATGTGGGAGCGGCGGCCGCCGCTCGCAATCGCCCGGGAGGCGGACGGGCCCCCTATTGCGCCTGGTTGCGGACGAGCACGAGCCTGCCCTGGCGGACCTCCCGCAGGATCGCCGGCAGCGTCAGCAACATCAGGGCGGTCAGGGCGAAGGCGGTCTTCGCGATCTCGTCGAAGGGTCCGAAGCGCCAGTCGACCGCCTTGACCGCATACACGATCAGCACGTGCCAGGCATAGACCTGCAGCGAGTGCCGGCCGAGAAGGCGCAGGAACCCCCACGAGAAGAGCCCGTGCAGCGCCGATGCGAGACGCACCGCGCGGGCGTCCTGCGAGCGCGGGCCGGCGATCAGCATCCAGCCGAGCGCATAGGCGAGCGCGACGAAATTGACCAGGAACACCAGCCCGAATTCGGCGCGGTTCTCGAAGAGCTGGAAGCGCTTGGTCACGACCTCCGGGACCACGCCGAAGGTGAAGCAGAGCCGCCACACCAGGAAGAAGGCGAGGACTGCGAGCGCCAGCTTCAGCGCGCCGGTCCGCTCGGGATGGAAGACCTCGGTCCAGGCGATCCGGTTCTGCGCGGTGAGCACGCCGAGCACCATCCCGCCCATGAAGACCACCTGCCACGCGAGCACGTTGAAGGGCACGCGGAGCGAAAGGCCCTCATGCCAGGTCGCGAGGCCGGAATCGATCAGGTTCGCGAGCGGAATGTGGGCGCCCAGCTGCACGCAGAGCCAGAGCACCGCCGACATGATCGCCACCACGAGCCACTGGCCGCGGATGCAGAGCCATACGAGCGGCGGCGCGGCGAGCATGTAGACGACGTATTGCGGCAGGATGTCGAGGAAGGTCGGCTGGTAGAGGAAGGCTGCCGCCGCCGCCCGGTAGGCGGGATGGCGCCCGTCCACGCCCCCGAGCCAGGCGTCCCAGTAGACGCCGGCATAGGGCAGCACCTGCGCGAGGAGCACGATCGCCACGATGCAGCCGATCGCATAGGCGTAGAGCTCGGCGGCCCGCCGCCAGATCGCCGCCGCGCCGGCGCGGAAGCCGCCCCTCGCCATCTTCTTCGCGTAGATGAGGCCGATCAGGAGGCCGGACAGGAACACGAAGCCCTGCGCGTCCTGCACGAAGCCAAGCTCGGCGTGGTTGATCCGGACGAGCGCATAGCCGCCTTCGAAGGTGAGGTGGTTGAGGAGCATGAAGACGAGGAAGTAGCCCCTCAGCCCGTCGATCACTTCCACGCGCCGCATCTTGAAATCTCCGCTGCCGTCCGGGTCCGGCTGGTCGTCGAACACCGTCCCCCGCCCAAGGGTTCCAACAAAGAGGCTCGATGGCCCGCAGCGCGATCGCGAGCGCGATCGGGCGAATCCGTGCCGGATCCTGTGCCGGAAAGGCGGCAGCGGTCCGGCGCTGGCAAGGCGATTTTGGACGGGCGATCTTGGATGGATGCGGACCGGCCGTGGCGGCCGGGGAACCGGCGCGCATCCGCCGGGTTTCGGTGAGGCATTTCGCGATCGAAGGGAGATCGGCCATGATGTTCCGCAAAGGGGCCGCGGCCCTGCTCATCGCGCTCGCGATGGTCCCAAGCGAGGCCCCGGCGCAGCAGGCGGCGCAGCCCGCCGGCCAGGGATGCGGCGGCTGGGCGGAGGCGAAGCCGGGTGAAACGCTGGATGCGGTCGCCGCCCGCTGCGGCGGCGACAGGAAGGCCCTCGTCGAGCTCAATCCCCAGCTCGCGGATTCGGCGCAGGGTTCGCTCCGCGCCGGAGAGATCGTCTATCTGCCGGGCTCCGGCTTCTCGGTCCTTCCGCCGCAGGGCCCGGTCGGCCAGACGCTCACGCTCGGCGCCGAAGGGCTGCCGCCGAATTCCGAGATCCAGGTCCTCGCCGGCGAAAGCCCGGAGGGGATGAAGCCGATGACGCGTGCGGAGACCGACGATGCCGGCCGGCTGACGGCGCATGTGGACGTTCCGGAATGGGCGGAATACGGCAAGCCGCTCTATCTCGCGCTCGAAACCGCCGGCGTGCGCTTCGGCACCTCGGTCTTCCGGGTCGAGAGCCGGCAGCCGCGCCACGAGCCGGGCCCCGGCTGACCCGGCCGGACGATCGGAAAGGCCTAGAGCCGGCCCTCGGCCTCCTCGCCGCTCGCCTCCTCGAAACCGAGCACCGACCAGCTCTGGCGCATGTGCGGGGGCAGCGGCGCGGTGACGTCGAGCATGCCGCCCGCCGGATGCGGCATGACGATGCGCCGGGCGTGGAGATGGAGCCGGTTCTGGATGCCGCCCGGCAGCTGCCAGTTCTCGATGTTGAAGTATTTCGGGTCGCCCACGATCGGATGCCCGATATGGGCGGCATGTGCGCGCAGCTGATGCGTGCGGCCGGTGATCGGACGCATCACGAGCCAGGCGAGCTTCTGCCCGGCCTGGTCCGCGACGGCATATTCCGAGACCGCATGGTCGGTGCCTCGCTCGCCGTGCTTGGCGATTCGCATCCGGTCGCCGCCGGGCCCTTCCTCCTTCCGCAGGAAGGTGGAGATGCGGCCCTCCGCCGGCCGCGGCACGCCCGCGACGAGCGCCCAATAGACCTTGCGGGTGGCCCGTTCCTTGAACGCCTTGCCGAGAAAGGCGGCCGCCGTCCGCGTGCGCGCCACCACGAGCACGCCGGACGTGTCGCGGTCGAGGCGGTGAACAAGCTTCGGCCTGCGGCCGTGGCGGTCCGTGAAGGCTTCGAGCATCGCGTCGACATGGCGCGTCACGCCCGAGCCGCCCTGCACGGCCAAGCCCGCCGGCTTGTTGAAGACGATGACCTGGTCGTCCTCGTGGAGGATGGCCGCCGCGAGACGCTCGTCCGGCTTCTGCGCGCCGGCCGGGCGCGGCGGCCCGGCGTCGCCGATCGCAAGCGGGGGAACCCGGACCTGCTGCCCGGCCGCCAGCCGGGTGGATGTCTCCACGCGCTTGCCGTCGACGCGGACCTGGCCGGACCTGAGCAGCTTCTGCAGATGCCCGAAGCCGAGCCCCGGAAAGTGCGCCTTGAACCAGCGGTCGAGCCTGATGCCCGCCTCGTCGCGATCGACCGTTCTGATCTGGACCTCCGGCACGGCTAGGCGATCCAGCGGACGAAGCCGAGGCCGGCGGCGAGGCCGGCGATGGAAAGGATGACGGAGGCGAGGACATAGCCCGCGGCCGTCGCGACGGCGCCCCGCTCCCAAAGGAGCACGGCATCGAGCGAGAAGGAGGAGAAGGTCGTGAAGCCTCCGAGCACGCCCGTCGCGAGGAAGAGCCGGAGGTTCTGCCCGCCGCCCGGCGCCTTCAGCGCGAGCCAGCCGGCGAGCAGGCCCATCAGCAGCCCGCCGAGGACGTTGACCGTGAACGTGCCGGCCGGGAAGCCGGATCCCAACCACCGCAAGGCGGCCATGCCGACGAGGTGGCGCGCCGACGCGCCGATCGCCCCGCCGCACGCAACGAGAAGAACGTGAAGCATGGCGGGACCCCCTACCGGTCGCGGGCCGCGAGGACAAGCAGGGCGAGGCTTCCGTCGCGACGGCAGGACGGCCTCACAGCAGTCCCATCGCGCCGATCGCGCCGCCCGCGCCGAGCAGCAGGAGCGGATGGACCTTCGTGTAATAGACGAGGGCTGCCGTCGCGATCGTGATCAGGAAGGCGACGAGGGTCTCGTCCGCATGCCGGGCGAGCACGAAGGCGCTTGCGGAGAAGAGGCCGATCGCGACCGGAACCAGGCCGGACTGGGTGGCGATCCGCCACTTGGCCTCCCGGAACCGGTCCCATGTCGTCGCCACCAGAAAGGCCGCCACCGAGGTCGGGAGCGTCATGCAGGCGGTCGCGAGGACGGCGCCCGGAACGCCCGCGACCTGCCACCCGATCAGCGTCACGATCATCATGTTCGGCCCGGGCGATGCCTGCGCGATCGCGAAGAGATCGGTGAAGCGGGTCGAGGTCATCCAGCCGTAGACGTCCACCGAGAGCCGGTGCATCTCGGGTACCAGCGCATTCACGCCGCCGACCGCCAGCATCGACAGATAGCTGAAGGTGAAGGCGATCGTCCAAAGCTCCGAATCCTCCCGGCTCACCGCACCCTCCACCAGGCGAACGCGACGCTCACCGGGGCGATCGCCAGGAGCACGACGGGCAGCGAGGCACCGAGGACGGCGACGCCGAGGAAGGTGATGATCGCGAAGGCCAGCTGGAGGCGCGCATCGGCCCTGAAGAGCGGAACCGCCATCTTCGCGGCGGTCGCCAGGATGAGGCCGGCCGCCGCGGACGCGACGCCGCGCATCGCGTCGTGCACGGCGGCGATCTCGTTCCAGTAGCCGTAGATGCTCGCCAGCAGGATGACGATCAGCATCGGCGGGCCGAGAAGGCCGATCGCCGCGGCGGCCGCGCCGGGGAGCCCGTGGAAGCGCTGGCCGACGACGATCGAGAGGTTCACGATGTTCGGCCCTGGCAGAAACTGGCTCAGCGCGAGATCTTCGCTGAACTGCGAGGGCGTCATCCAGCGGCGCTGCTCGACCAGCATCCGGCGCGCCCATGGCAGCACGCCGCCGAAGCCGACGATCGCGATTCCGCCGAACCCGAGCGCGATCTGCATCAGGCTCGGCCGGTCGGACGAGCGCGAATCGAGGACGTCGCTGCGCGATGACATGAAGGCAGCATAAGCCAACCGCGGCGCGGCTCCAGAAGAGCGCCTGCCCCGGCCGCAAAAATTCCCGCGGGGGGCCTACTTCCGCTCTCGCCTCAGCCGGTCCCAGAGGCGCATGCGCTCGGCGAGTTCCCGCTCGAACCCCCGCTCGGTCGGCCGGTAGAACTCCTGCCGCGGAAGGCCCTCGGGAAAGTAGTCCTGGCCGGAGAACGCGTCCGGCGCGTCGTGATCGTAGACATAGCCGGCGCCGTAGCCCTCGTCGCGCATCAGCCCTGTCGGCGCGTTCAGGATGTGCTTCGGCGGCGGCAGCGACCCGGCCTCCTTTGCCGTCCGCGCGGCGGCCTTGTAGGCGAGATAGGCCGCGTTCGACTTCGGTGCCGCCGCAAGGTAGAGGCAGGCATTCGCGAGCGCGAGTTCCCCCTCCGGCGAGCCGAGCATGTGATAGGCGTCCCGGGCCGCGTTGCAGACCACCAGCGCCTGCGGGTCGGCGAGACCGACATCCTCGACCGCCATCCGGATCAGCCGCCGGGCGAGATACATCGGATCCTCGCCGGCATCGATCATCCGGCAGAGATAGTAGAGCGAGGCCTGCGGGTCGGATCCGCGCACGGATTTGTGCAGCGCCGAGATCAGATTGTAGTGCCCGTCGGCGGCCTTGTCGTAGATCGGGGCGCGGCGCTGAAGCACGGCGCCCAGCCGGGCGGCATCGAACCGCTCGCCCTCGCCCGCCGCGCGCCACACCTCCTCGGCGAGCGATATCACCGCGCGCCCGTCGCCGTCCGCCATCCGGACCAGCAATGCGCGGGCGTCGGGATCGAGCGGCAGTTCGCGCCCGACCTCCCGCTCGGCGCGGGAGAGGAGGAGGTCGAGCGCCTCGGGCCCGAGCGGCCGGAAGACGAGAACCGCCGCGCGCGAGAGGAGCGCGGCGTTGAGCTCGAAGGACGGGTTCTCGGTGGTCGCGCCGACGAGCGTGATCGTGCCGTCCTCCATCACCGGCAGGAAGGCGTCCTGCTGGGCCTTGTTGAAGCGGTGGATCTCGTCGACGAAGAGCAGCGTGCCCTGCCCGACCTGCCGCCGCCCCCGCGCCTGCTCGAACACCTTCTTCAGCTCTGCGACGCCGGAGAAGATCGCGGAGATCTGCTGGAACGCGAGGTCCGTCTCCGCGGCCAGCAGCCGGGCGACCGTGGTCTTGCCCGTCCCCGGCGGGCCCCAGAAGATGAGCGAGCCGACCCTCCCGGACCGCAGCATCCGGGTCAGCGTTCCGTCCGCGCCGACGAGTTGGTCCTGGCCCACCACCTCGGCGAGCCGGGTCGGGCGGAGCCGGTCGGCGAGCGGCTGCGGCGCCCGCTTGGAGAGGCCCGCCGCCTCGAACAGATCCGAGCCGCTCATCCTCCGATCATGAGGTTCGAGACATGGCCGTGGCGATCGACGCTGAGCCGCCAGATCCGGCTCGGAATCTCGCTGATCGCCTTGAGGTCCGCAGCGCGCGAGACGGCATTGCCCTGGGCCTGGACCACGACGTCGCCCGGCTCGAGGCCGAGCCGCGCGGCGGCCGAGCCGGGCTCCACCTCAACCACCGCGACGCCCTCGGTGCCCGGCAGGATTCTCAGCCGCTCCGCAAGCGCCGGCGAGAGATCCGCCACCTTCGCACCGGAAAGCGGCCCGCGCCCGCCGATCTCCACGGGCGGGCCGCTTTCGGGCGGCCGCGCCAGGTGCACCTTCACGGCCCGCTCTTCCCCGTCCCGGACGATTGTGAAGGTCACGTCGCTGTCGAGCTTCGTGATCGCCAGGCGGTATTCGAGCGCGCCCGCATTGGCGACTTCGCGGCCGTCGACGGCCGTCACGAGGTCGCCGACCTTGAGGCCGGCGCCGGCTGCGGGGGAGTCCTTCTCCACGCGCGTGACAAGGGCGCCGCGGGCGCGGTCGAGGTCGAGCGAGCGGGCGATGTCCGGCGTGACGGTCTGGTAGACGGCGCCGACCCAGGGCCGGACGACCTCCTTGCCGCCGGCGAGCGCCTGCGCGACGACCGTCTTGACCATGTTCGAGGGGATCGCGAAGCCGATGCCGAGCGAGCCGCCGGAGCGCGAGAAGATCGCCGTGTTGATGCCCACGACCCGGCCCTTCATGTCGACCAGCGCCCCGCCCGAATTGCCCGGATTGATGGCGGCGTCGGTCTGGATGAAGAAGGACATGTCGCTGATGCCGATCTCCGTCCGCGCGACGGCGGAGACGATGCCGCTCGTCACCGTCTGGCCGACGCCGAACGGATTGCCGATCGCGAGCACCAGGTCGCCGACCTCGAGCGCGTCGGAATCGGCGAAGGCGAGCACCGGGAAGCTGTCGCCCGCCCCCTCGGCGCGCAGCACCGCGAGGTCGGTCCGCTCGTCGCTGAGCAGGATCTCGGCGGGGAATTCGCGGCCGTCGGCGGAGGACACCTTCACCTCCGTCGCATTGTCGATGACGTGGTGGTTCGTCACGATCAGCCCGTCCGGACCGACGACGACGCCCGAGCCGAGCGCCTGCCGGGAGCGCTCGCGGCCGCGGCCGAACGGATCGTTCGAGCCGAAGAAGCGCTCGAAGAACGGATCGCCTTCGAACGGCGAGCGGATCTGCACGCGCTCGGTCGCGTAGACGTTGACGACCGCCGGCGCGACCCGCTTCACGACGGGGGCGAAGGAGAGCTCGATCTGCTGCCGGTCCGCCGGGACCCGTTCGCCCTGCGCGTGCGCCGCCGCAGCCGCGCAGAGGGCCGCCGCGACGGCGGCGGCTCGGACCAGATGCCACCCGGACTTCATGCCAACCGGACCTCGTTCAGAAAAAGGGGATTGCGCTTCGCGGCGGCGCGTCCTGCCGCCGCGGATCGACCTCGTTCAGCCGCAATGCGGCAGCAGTGCGGCCGGCGCCCGCTCAGGCTGCCGCGGCCGCGAAGGCCTGCTCGAGGTCGGCGATGATGTCGGCCTTGTCCTCGAGCCCGACGGAGAGCCGGATCACGTCGGGGCCCGCCCCCGCCGCCGCCTTGTGCTGGTCGGGAACCTGGCGGTGCGTGGTGGAGGCCGGATGGATGATGAGCGAGCGCGTGTCGCCGATATTGGCGAGATGGGAGAAGAGCTTGACGTTTTCCACGACGGCCACCCCCGCCTCGTAGCCGCCGCGCACGCCGAAGGTCAGCACGGCGCCCGCCCCCTTCGGCACGTATTTCCGCGCCAGCCCGTGATAGCGGTCGCCGGGCAGGCCGGCATAGCTCACCCAGGTCACGTCCGGGCGGTCGGAAAGCCATTCGGCGACGGCGAGCGCGTTGTCGCAGTGCCGCTGCATCCTGAGCGGCAGCGTCTCGATCCCGGTCAGGATCAGGAAGGCGTTGAAGGGCGAGATCGCCGGCCCGAGGTCGCGCAGGCCGAGCACGCGGCAGGCGATCGCGAAGGCGAAATTGCCGAACGCCTCGTGCAGCACCACCCCGTGATATTCCGGGCGCGGCTCGGAGAGCATCGGATAGCGGCCCTCGCGCGACCAGTCGAAGGAGCCGCCGTCGACGATCACCCCGCCCATCGAATTGCCGTGGCCGCCCATGAACTTCGTGAGCGAATGCACGACGATGTCGGCGCCGTGGTCGAACGGCCGGCAGAGATAGGGGGTGGCGAGCGTATTGTCGACGACGAGCGGCACGCCTGCCCGCTTGGCGACATTCGCGATCGCCTCGATGTCGGTGACGATGCCGCCCGGATTGGCGATCGATTCGATGAAGATCGCCTTGGTGCGCGGCGTCACGGCGTTCTGGAAGGTGGCGATGTCGTCCGTGTCCGCCCAGACGACGTTCCAGCCGAAGCTCTTGAAGGACTGGCTGAGCTGGTTGATCGAGCCGCCATAGAGCTTGCGCGCGGCGACGATCTCGTCGCCCGGCTGCATCAGCGCGTGGAAGGTGATGAGCTGGGCGGCATGGCCCGACGCCACGGCGAGCGCCGCGGTGCCGCCCTCCAGGGCGGCGACGCGCTCCTCGAGCACGTTCTGCGTCGGGTTCATGATGCGGGTGTAGATGTTCCCGAAGGCCTGCAGGCCGAACAGCGAGGCGGCGTGATCGGCGCTGTCGAACGTATAGGCCGTCGTCTGGTAGATCGGCGTGATGCGGGCATGCGTGGTGGGGTCGGGCTGGGCCCCGGCATGGATTGCGAGCGTGTCGAAGCCTGGCATGCGTTCGTTTGCCATTCCAAATCCTCCCCTCGGCGCCTCTGGCAATGATGCGGATGTAGCCCAACCGCGGATCGCGGCATAGATCGACGCGCGGCTCGGCACTCCGCCGCTTGCGCCGGCCGTTCGCCCGCGGCATGCTCCCGATCCTGGGGCCAGTGGGGGCGGGCCGCATGCCGCTGCAGTCGGAGCTGTTCAAGGGCGACCCCGCCTTCGAGGCGTGTCTCGTCAAGGATTCCGCCCATATCACGAAGGGATCGGTCGGCTCGCACGTCGCCAAGATCCAGTATGCCGTGATGGCGCTCGAGCGCTTCGAGATCACCAGGAGCGAGCTCCTCGAGGGCCTCTACGGCACGTCGACGGCGGCGGGCGTGCTCGCCTACAAGACCCGGCGCAACATCATCAACCGCGCCTATCAGAGCCGGCCCGACGACATCGTCGGCAAGATGACGATCGCGGCGCTCGATGCCGAGATGTTCGCGCTGGAGACCCTGACGGACGCGCGCAGCAGGATCGGGCGGCGCTGACCGGCCGCAACAGCCTCGCGGAGATCGTTCGATGCCCGACGTCACCGACTACGTGATCGAGTACAAGGGAGCCCGCCCGTCGAGCGACGTGGACGATTTCAAGGGCATCGACAACATCCCCCTCGATCTCGGCATCTACAACCAGCGCCAGCAGTTCCAGGGAAAGAAGCGGGTCCTCGTTCGCCACGCGCTCGGCGTGTCGGATTCCGCGAAGGACAGGATGCTCGAGCCGAGCTACACGCGCCGGTATGTCGACGAGATCGTTGCGGCCCGGAATGCCGGCACCCCGATCGGGCTCGTCTGCATCTCCGGATACAGCAAGGGGTCGATGTATGCCGTCCGGCTCGTCCAGGAGCTCAATGCGGCATCCGTCGAGGTGCGCTATGTGGGCCTGTCGGACCTTCCGATCTTCCCCTACGGGTACGATCCCCGCGTCCCGAGCTTTCCCGACATGGTGCCGGTCAACGAGCCGTCGACCGACACGGCCGCGAGCGCGCGCGCCGTGCAGCATCCGCTGCGTGTCAAGTTCCCGCCCCAGGTGGCCCCGCCGCAGGTGCGCGCGAAGGAGATGGCCAACTATTACCAGCACAGGGGCAACGGGGTCGAGGTCAGGCGCCACCCGCGGCTTTCCTATCCGTGGTGGTGGTGGTCCTCGAACATGCCGAACGACGAGGTGCATGGCGAATTGCAGGGCTGGACGAACACCGAACTGCGGATCGCGGAGCAGATCAACGATTCCAAGTGCCACGACGTCGGGGACGAGGAAGGCCGGAAGCGGATCGGCGCGGACATTTCGCACGCCCTCGCGATCTTCCAGTAGCGCCCCTTCCCGCCCCTTCCCTCCCGGCCCGGATATTCCGGATCCCGGCTCGCGCCGCCGCCTACGCCTCGAAGCGGCTCGCGGCGTCGCGGTCGCGGTCGTATCGTCTGGCGAGCGGAAACGGCGGCAGCCAGGATTCGCGGCGGACGGTCCAGAGCTCGTAGGTCGGCATCAGCTGGTCGGGGGCATCGAGCGAGCCCAGGTTCACTTCGATCTCGTCCGCGGTCCGTCCGAAGACGGAGGAGCCGCAGCGGGGACAGAAGAACCGCCCGGCATAGGCGCGTGTCTCGCCTTCGACCGTCACCGCGTCCTGAGGGAACACCGCGGAGGCGTGGAACAGCGCACCGTGATGCTTGCGGCAGTCGAGGCAGTGGCAGAGGCCGACCCGGTAGGGGCGCCCCGACGCCACGATCCGGACCTTGCCGCACAGGCAGGCGCCCGTGAATCGGTCCATGCTGCGTCTCCTCCGGGATCAGGCGGGCGGAACGCCGCGGCGGACGGTGCCGTCGCCGCATCTGCCCGCGCCGGGCGGCGACGCGTCATGCTCCCGTAGCGGGCGATTGATCATCGCTTCAGGCGAGGAGAGCCTAGCATCGCGGGCAGCCGATGGCTATCTTGTTGAAACGACGGCAGTCCCGCCGCATTCCGCTCACTCCGCACCGCAAGCGAACCGGATGATTTCGCAGAAGGCCAAGTACGCGCTCCGCGCCCTGATCATGCTGGCGCGGGAGGGAGAGGGTGCGTCCCTCCAGATCGGCGAGATCGCTTCCGGCCAGTCCATCCCGAAAAAGTTCCTCGAGCAGATCCTGCTCGATCTCAAGCGCCACGGCATCGTGGTCAGCCGGCGTGGAAAGGCCGGCGGCTACGCCCTCCTGAAGCGCCCGGACCAGATCACCTTCGGCCAGGTGCTTCGCCTGATCGACGGGCCGATCGCGCCGCTCCCCTGCCTAAGCCGGACCGCCTATCGCCGGTGCGAGGATTGCAGCGACGAATCGGGCTGCGAGATCCGTCAGGTGTTTTCGCGCGTCGCCCAATCGGCGCGCGAGGTCCTGGACCGGACCACGATCGCCGACGCGCTGGGGCGCGGCAGGCCGGTCGTCGAGATTGAGACCTTCGCCGAAGCTGAAGCCATAACCAGCTGACATCACAAATATTTTTCCCCGGCCAGGTCCGCGCGCGCGCATCATGTTGACTTTGTCTACCTAGTAGGTAGGCTTAATGGGCAATCTGGTGGGAGTGCAAAGATGTCGAATGTCGTTCGAACTCGGTGTGCACTGGCTCTCGGCTTCGCGCTCGCGGTGTCCCTGCCCTCGTCGGCATTGGCGGACCGGGTCCTCCTGAATGTCTCCTACGACCCGACCCGCGAGCTCTACAGGGACGTGAACGCCGCCTTCCAGGAAAGCTGGAAGGCCAAGACCGGGGAGAGCGTCACCATCCGGATGTCGCACGGCGGATCCGGCAAGCAGGCCCGCAGCGTCATCGACGGCCTCGCGGCCGACGTCGTCACCCTCGCGCTCGAAGCGGATATCGACGCGATCGCGAAGGCGAGCGGCAAGATTCCGGCGGGCTGGCGGTCGCGGCTGCCGAAGAACAGCTCCCCCTACGTCTCGACGATCGTCTTCCTGGTCCGGAAGGGGAACCCGAAGGGGATTCACGACTGGGGCGACCTGGTGAAGGACGGCATCGAGGTCATCACGCCCAATCCCAAGACCTCGGGCGGCGCCCGCTGGAACTATCTCGCCGCCTGGGCCTGGGCGGAAGGCGCCTTCGGCGGGGACGGGCAGAAGGTTCGGCAATACGTCGCCGAGCTCTTCAGGCACGTGCCGATCCTCGATACCGGCGCGCGCGGCTCCACCACCACCTTCGCCCAGCGCGGGCTCGGCGACGTGCTCCTCGCCTGGGAGAACGAGGCCTTCCTCGCACTCGCCGAGTTCGGCGAGGACCGGTTCGAGATCGTCGTGCCGAGCGTCTCGGTCCGGGCGGAGCCTCCGGTCGCGCTCGTCGATGGCAATGTCGACGCCAACGGCACGCGCGATCTGGCGGAGGCCTATCTCGCATTCCTCTATTCGCCCGAAGCCCAGAAGCTCGTGGCGCACCATTATTACCGGCCGACCGACCCGGCTGCGGCCGATCCGGACGACCTGAAGCGCTTCCCGGACGTGAAGCTCGTCCCGATCGACGACCCTCTCTTCGGCGGCTGGGCGAAGGCGCAGCCCATGCATTTCGGCGACGGCGGCACCTTCGACCAGCTCTACAGGCCCGCCAACTGAGGCCAGCCATGACAAGCGCGCTCGGCCTGCCGCTCAGGCGGCCGAGTGTCCTCCCCGGCTTCGGGTTGGCGCTCGGCTTCACCCTCGTCTATCTCGGCCTCGTCGTCCTGGTGCCGCTCGCCGCGCTCGTCCTCAAGACCGCGGGCCTCGGCTGGGCCGGGTTCTGGGCGCTCGCAACGGACCCCCGCACGCTGTCGGCGCTCAGGTTGAGCTTTGGCACCGCGCTCGCGGCAGCCGCGATCAACCTCGTCTTCGGGCTCCTGGTCGCCTGGGTGCTCGTCCGCTACGATTTCCCGGGCCGCCGGCTGGTCGACGCAATGATCGATCTCCCCTTCGCGCTGCCGACCGCGGTCGCCGGCATCGCGCTCGCATCGCTCTACGCGCCGAACGGTCCGATCGGCGCCCTCGCGGCGATGGCAGGCCTCAGGATCGCCTTCACCCCGCTCGGCATCGTGGTGGCCCTCACCTTCGTCAGCCTGCCCTTCGTCGTGCGGACGATCCAGCCCGTGCTGGAAGAGATCGACCGCGAGCTCGAGGAGGCGGCGGCGACGCTCGGCGCCGGGCGGCTCGCCACGCTCCGGCGGGTCATCCTGCCGACGCTGGTCCCGGCCATGCTGACCGGATTTGCGCTCGCCCTCGCCCGTGCCGTCGGCGAATACGGCTCGGTCATCTTCATCGCGGGCAACATTCCCTACGTCTCGGAGATCGCGCCGCTCCTCATCGTGATCCGGCTCGAGGAGTTCCACTACCAGGCCGCCACGGCGTTGGCCTGCGACATGCTCGCCGTCTCCTTCGCGCTGCTTCTCGCGATCAACCTGGTGCAGGCCTGGAGCCGGGGGAGGTTCGGCCATGTCTGATGTCGCCCTGGCGGCCGGCGGCGCGGTCCGCCCGGTCACGACCGAGACCCGCGCCGTCCGCAGGGCACTCGTCGCGGCTGCGGTCGTCTTTCTCGCGCTGTTTCTTGTGCTGCCGCTCGCGGCCGTCTTCGCGGAGGCGTTCCGTGCCGGGCTCGCCGGCTATCTCGCCGCGATCCGCGAGCCGGATGCGCTCGCCGCCATCCGCCTGACGCTTCTCGTCGCCGCGATCGCCTGCCCCGCGAACCTCGTCTTCGGGCTCGCCGCGGCGTGGGCGGTGGCGAAGTTCGAGTTCCGCGGCAAGAGCCTGCTCGTGACGCTGATCGACCTGCCCTTCTCGATCTCGCCGGTGATCTCGGGCCTCGTCTACGTCCTTCTCTTCGGCGCCCAGGGACTGCTCGGTCCCTGGCTGAAGGCGCACGGAATCGAGATCATCTTCGCGGTGCCCGGCATCGTGCTCGCGACCATCTTCGTGACGCTCCCCTTCGTCGCGCGCGAGCTCATTCCGCTGATGCAGGAACAGGGATCGGGCGACGAGGAGGCCGCGCTCTCGCTCGGCGCGGGCGGCTGGAAGGTCTTCTTCCTCGTCACCCTGCCGAACGTGAAGTGGGCGCTCCTCTACGGCGTTCTCCTCTGCAACGCCCGCGCGATGGGGGAGTTCGGCGCGGTCTCCGTCGTCTCCGGGCACATCCGCAGCCTCACCAACACCATGCCGCTTCAGGTCGAGATCCTCTACAACGAGTACAATTTCGCGGCGGCCTTCGCCGTCGCCTCGCTGCTCGCCGGGCTCGCCCTCGTCACCCTCGTCCTCAAGTCCGTTCTCGAATGGCGGTACGGCCATGCCCTTTCGGCGGCCGGACGACACTAGGAGGCGTCGATGCAGATCCGCATCCAGAATCTTCGCAAGGATTTCGCGGCCACGGCGGCGCTCAGGGACGTCTCGCTGGAGGTCCGCTCGGGCGAGCTCATCGCCCTCCTCGGCCCCTCGGGATCCGGCAAGACCACCCTTCTCCGGCTGATCGCGGGGCTCGAGCGGCCGACGCATGGCCGCATCTTCTTCGGCGAGGAGGATGCTTCAAGCCTCAGCGTGCAGGAGCGGAATGTCGGCTTCGTGTTCCAGCACTACGCGCTCTTCCGGCACATGAGCGTGCTCGACAATATCGGCTTCGGGCTGCGGGTGCGCCCGCGCGCCCGTCGGCCGAGCCGGAACGCGATCCGCGCCAGGGCGCTCGAGCTCCTCGATCTGGTCCAGCTCTCCGGACTGGAGGAACGCTTCCCGAGCCAGCTTTCCGGCGGACAGCGCCAGCGCGTCGCCCTCGCCCGCGCACTCGCCATCGAGCCCCGCGTGCTCCTTCTCGACGAGCCGTTCGGCGCGCTCGACGCCAAGGTGCGCAAGGATCTGCGGCGCTGGCTGCGGGATATCCACGACCGGACCGGGCACACGACGGTGTTCGTGACGCACGACCAGGACGAGGCGCTGGAGCTCGCCGACCGCGTGGTGGTGATGAGCAACGGCCGGATCGACCAGGTCGGGACCGCCGACGAGATCTACGAGCAGCCCGCCTCCCCCGCGGTCTTCTCCTTCATCGGCGAATCGAGCGTCCTGCCCGTCCAGGTGAAGCGCGGCTGGATCTATCTCGACGACCGGGCGCTCGACCTGCGCGTCGACTGCCCGGACGGGCCTGCCGAGCTCTACCTGCGGCCGCACGACATCGACGTGGTCGAAAGCCATGCCGGCGCGATACCCGGCATCGTGTCGGCCGTCCGCCGCCAGGGCGGCATCCGTCGGCTCGAGCTCGAGACGGGTGCGCGGCGGACCCGGGTGGAAGTGGCCATTCCGGCCGATCAGACCCGCAGCTTCGCGGGTCGCGTTTCGCTCCGCCCGAGGCGCTGGCGCGTCTACCCGCTGAACGGCGGCGGACTGCAATCCGGCGGAGACCAGGCGGGCGCCTGAGCGCCCGATCGCCCGCCCTCCATCGGGGAAAACCTCCGCAGATGCGAGACAGGTCTTCGCATCCGCAAAACAACTTCGCCGGCGACGATTTCTTGCGCCGCCTACGGAACTTCGGAGCAGCAAAGGTACTTACCATGACAAAAGGAGAGGAAATATGCTGAACTTCGGATGGAACTGGTTCGGCCGGAACACGGTCGACGCCCTCAAGGCGAAGCTCGTCGACGTCACCGACGAGACCGCCGCGTCGTTCCGCCGGCGCGCGCTCGACATGCCGCGCCGCCGCTCGGTCGAGGACGTCGACTACGAGACGAAGCGGGCGCTGATGGTGTCGGAGCAGGTCCCGCCCGACGTCATGGCCGAATGGCTCCGCGATGAGGATTTCCGCCGCTACGTGGAGGCGCGCGGCCGGCACTGAGGGTGGCAGCGGCGCCCCCGCGCGCCGCGGCCGATCACTTCCTGCCCCCCGAGGGAGCGGAACGCATCCTCGCCCGTTCCCCGAACGTGGTTCTCGGCGGCGGCCCGGTGACGGGCGCCGATCCCGGGACGGGAAGTGAGGAGACACCCATGAAGACGAAGCTTCTGCTCGGAGCGGCGCTCGCCGGCGGCGTCGCGCTCGCCGGCCCCGCCGCGGCCGAGGAGCGGCCGGCCGGAGCGACGGGCGCGGTCCCCTGCACGATCATCCAGACC
>NZ_SPKJ01000053.1 GCF_009866965.1 Propylenella binzhouense
AGGCGCGCGGGCGCGCCGCTGCCGGCACCGGCGGAATAGGCCCCGCCGGCGGCCGGCGCGGCCGCCATCGCTCGCGCGGCGGGATCGCCGCACTCCTCCCATCCTCCGGCGGACCAGATGACCGACATCGCCCTCTTCGTCTTCCACCGCGACTTCGACGTCTGCGCGGACAATCTGCGGCTCCTGCGCGCGCTCAATCCCGGGCTGCCCATCCACGGCGTCTTCGGCGGCGAGGCGGGCGATCTGCCGGAGGCGCGGCGGCGGCTGGCGGGCTCGCTCGAGAGCCTCTACCACCTCGACCACCCGGACCGCCGCTGGAAATGGCAGAACGGCGACCTCGCGGTGAGCCGCTGGTACCGCCGGATCGGGCGCGGGCTCCGCTTCGACCGGCTCTATCTGGTCCAGTGGGACCTCGTGTTCTGCGAGCCGCTCCGGGAGGCCTATCGCCGGGTCCCGGCCGGCGCGCTCGGCCTTTCGGGCCTGCGGCCGCTCGCCGAGGTGGCCGACCGCTGGTGGTGGACGACCGACGCGGCGCAGGCCTCCGAGCTCCGCGCCTTGGTCCGCTTCGCCCGCGAGCGCTACGGCTTCCGCGGTCCCCTCGACGCCTGCATCGGCACGGGGTGCTGCCTTCCCGGCGATTTCGTGCGGCGCTATGCCGGCCTCGACGTGCCCGAACTCTGCCACGACGAGATCCGGCTGCCGCTCTTCGCGCGCATCCTCGGCATTCCCGCGGTCGACACCGGCTTCTACCCGAAATGGTTCGACGCCGAGGAGGAGCGCTATTTCAATGCCGATTCCCGGGAGATCGAGGACGAGATCATCGTGACGGAGCTGGCGCGGCCGGACGGACGCCGCGTCTTCCACCCCTACCGGAAGCCGATCGGCGGGCTCACCGTCGCCTATTGGCTGCCGCGGCATCCGGACCTGCCGGTCGGATGAGGCCGCATGCCGCCTCCCTCTCCGTCGCCGGGCTCGACCCGGCGGTCCATGCCGCAGCGCGGCGGCGCGGCGCCATCCCTCCAGTCTTGTGAGAAGCGAGGAATTCCGAATGGTTCGTTCCCAGGCAAGAATCGCGACCGGCAACGCCGAGCGCTACGCCCAGCAGATGTGCAAGCATTTCGGGCACAAGACCGAGGCCCATTATGCGGACGGGAAGGGGTCCGTCCGGCTGTCGAATGGCGCGTGCCTGCTCACGGCCGGGGCGGACGGCCTGACGCTCGAAGTCGAGGCGGAGGACGAGGAGCGCCTCGCGGCGACCGAAACCACCGTCGCCCGCCACATCGAGCGCTTCGCCTGGCGCGAGGCGCCGACGATCGCCTGGTCCCGGCCCTGAGGCCCATTCCGTGCGCGGCCGGCGCCCGCCCGGGCAGGGAGGCGCCGCGCCCCGGCGTCAGGCCGAGAGCCGCTCGAACTCGGTCAGGACGGCGGCGCCCATGCCGTTCGTGCCGACCTGCGTCATGCCGGGGGACATGATGTCCGCCGTCCTGAGGCCGCTCTCGAGCGCGTTCGCGATCGCGGCCTCGAGCCGCGCCGCGAGGTCGGTCAGCCCGAAGGAATAGCGCAGGCACATCGCGAGCGAGGCGATCATGGCGATCGGGTTGGCCATGCCCTTGCCGGCAATGTCCGGCGCGGTGCCGTGCACGGGCTCGTAGAGCGCCTTCCTCTTGCCGCTCACGGGGTCGGGCGCGCCGAGCGAGGCCGACGGCAGCATGCCGAGCGAGCCCGTCAGCATCGCCGCCACGTCGGAGAGGATGTCGCCGAAGAGGTTGTCCGTGACGATCACGTCGAACTGCTTCGGCCAGCGAACGAGCTGCATCGCCCCGGCATCGGCCAGCATGTGCTCGAGCTCGACATCGGCATAGTCCCTGCGGTGCAGGTCGGTCATGACCTCGTTCCAGAGCACGCCGGACTTCATCACGTTCCGCTTTTCCATGGACGTGACCTTGTTGCGGCGGGTGCGGGCGAGCTCGAAGGCGACGCGGCCGATCCGCTCGATCTCGTAGGTGTCGTAGACCTGCGTGTCGATGCCGCGCTTCTGGCCGTTGCCGAGGTCGACGATCTCCTTCGGCTGGCCGAAATAGGTGCCGCCGGTCAGCTCGCGGAGGATCAGGATGTCGAGGCCCTCGACCACTTCGCGCTTCAGCGAGGAGGAATCCGCGAGCGCCGGGTAGCAGATCGCCGGCCGGAGATTGGCGAAGAGGTCGAGCTCCTTCCTGAGCCGGAGGAGGCCCGCCTCCGGGCGCACGTCATAGGGGACGCGATCCCATTTCGGCCCGCCGACCGCGCCGAAGAGCACGGCGTCGGCGGCATGCGCCTTCGCCATCGCCTCCTCGCTGATCGCGGCGCCGTGCGCGTCGTAGGCAGCGCCGCCGACGAGGTCCTCCTCGAGCTCGAAGGAAGCGAGGCCCGCTTGGTCCATGAAGCCGAGGATCTCGCGCACCTCGTTCATGATCTCGGGACCGATGCCGTCACCGGGCAGGAGAAGGAGCTTGTAGGTCATTATTGTCCGCCTGACGAAGAAGTCGGCACTTGCTAGCGGCAGGCCGCCTCGGGCGCAACCGGGCATGCGGGCGGCGCGGCCGGCACTCAGGGGGCAGGGGAGGACGGGCGCAGCTCCGCCGCGAGCGCAGGCGGGTTCCGCAGCGTCTGGAGCACGACGCAATAGCGTTCCGTGAGCTTCAGGAGCTGGTCGAGCTTCTCCTGCGGCGCATCCGTGTCGAGGTCGAAGGCGAGGCGGACCGAACGGAAGCCGACCGGCGCCTCCCGGTCGACTGCGAGCGTGCCGCGGAAGTCGAGCTCGCCCTCCGCGCGCACCGTGCCGCCCCGGACCTCGACGCCGATCGCGGTCGCCACCGCGCGGAGCGTCACGCCGGCGCAGGCGACGAGCGCCTCAAGCAGCATGTCGCCCGAACAGGCCTCGAGGCCGGAGCCCCCGGTCGCCGGGTGGAGCCCGGCCGTCACCAGCGCGCGACCGGTCTCGACGCGGCAGGCGATCCCGCTCCCGTCGAGCGCGCCTTCGGCCCGCAGCAGAACGACGGCGGCTCCGGGCTCGTCGCGATAGCGCTCCTTGAGCGGCGCCTGCAGCGCGCGCAGCGTGTCGGCGTCCATGGTTCCCCCCGATCGCGCGGCGGGCAAGGTTCGCGCCGCCGCGTCCGGAAGGAGCCTACACCCAGGGGCGCTCGCCCTGCAGCCTGTTCTCGAAGCCCGCAATGGTCGCGTTCTTCTCGAGGGTCAGGCCGATATCGTCGAGCCCCTCGAGCAGGCAGCGCTTGCGGAAGGGGTCGATCTCGAACCGGATCGTGCCGCCGTCCGGCCCGCGGATCTCCTGCGCCTCGAGGTCGACCGTGAGCGTCGCGTTGGCGCCGCGCGAGGCGTCGTCCATCAGCTTGTCGAGATCCTCGGGCGAGACGACCACCGGCAGGATGCCGTTCTGGAAGCAGTTGTTGTAGAAGATGTCGGCGAAGCCGGTCGAGATCACGCACCGGATGCCGAAATCCTTGAGCGCCCACGGCGCGTGCTCGCGCGAGGAGCCGCAGCCGAAATTGTTGCCGGCGACGAGGATCTGCGCCTGGCGGTAGGCCGGCTTGTTGAGGACGAAGTCGGGGTTCTCGGTCCCGTCCTCGTTGTAGCGCATCTCGTAGAAGGCCGCCTTGCCGAGCCCGGTCCGCTTGATCGTCTTCAGGAACTGCTTCGGGATGATCATGTCCGTGTCGACGTTGACGATCGGCAGCGGTGCGGCGACGGCGGTGAGGGTGGTGAACTGGTCCATGGCAATGCTCCTTGCCCCGTGAATAGCGGAGGAAGACAGCCGAGGAAAGCGGGATCGCCGGGGGAGGGGAGGGGATGGTCCGGGCCGTCATCCCGGTTCGAGGCTTGGCTCCGCCCCGCGCTTTGGCATGAGGGCGGGGATGGATCCGAAGGGGCCGCGGTGCGCCCCGACGGTCCGCCGGCGCGACGGCGGGCGGATGCCTCTCTCTTGGAGCCCCTCTCGCCTGCACCTCGCGGAGGCACGGCGCGCTCCCTCCCCCCTTGCGGGGGAGGGCTGGGGTGGGGGCATGCACGACCTTTCCTTCCCGATGCGGCGCGGCCGGTTCGTCGGCGTCGTGCCGGACGGCCCCGGACGCGGTGGCCGGTCCGCCGCAGCCGGGCTGTCTCGGTGCCGGGACCCCCTCCCCTGGCCCCTCCCCACGAGGGGGAGGGGGATGGATGCGGCACGCGGCGGGAGGTGCGTCTTCAAGGCTGCAGCATTCTCCGTCGTCATGTCCGGGCTCGACCGGGCATCCAGCGGCCCCCGACCGGCGCCGCAGCGCTCCCCGGATCGCCGGATCAAGGTCCGGCGATCACGACAGGGAAGGCGAGGCAGGGGCCCGCGCCCCCTCCAAGAGGAAGCACCTGGACGCGCGCAGCGTTCGGCGCCGCCGCGCCACCCTCTGCCGACCCTGGTCCGGCGATCCGGAGAGCGCCGTCCTCCCTCTCTTGCATGGCTGCCATGCGCCATTGGAATACAAAATACTGTATGCCACAGATCGCGGATGCGCTACCTTGATGGCCGAACAAGGGAGATCCCCATGCCGAGCCTCGTCGTCGAATATGCCGTTCTTGCCGCCGCCGTCGGCGGCCTCGTCGCCGTCGTCACGGAGGCGGCCGTCCGCGATCCCCGGTTCGCGCTTTCCATGCTCCTCGATACGCGCGCTGCCGCCGAGGCGCCGATCGCCGCCGCGCCACGCGTTGTCCCGACCGTGGCGAACGCCGGCATCGAGGCGAACGCGAACGTCGCGGCCGCTTCGTTGAAGCAAGCGGCCTGACCGCCGCCCGGCCGCCTTCCCGGTCCCGGCGCGCGCCTCTTCCGCTCCCGCGCCTTGCCGCTCGTTCCGTTCAAGCCCTGGCCGCTTGCTCTGTCGTATTGCCCGGGCTTGACCCGGGCATCCATCGGCGTCCGCTCTGCTTCGACCTCCTTGGTTCGCCGGATCAAGTCCGGCGATGACGACAAGGGCGCGGCGCGGCGCCTGTGCCCCGCCGGATCAAGTCCGGCGATGACGACAGGGGGCGGGGCGGCGCATGTGCCCCGCCGGATCAAGACCGGCGATGACGACAGTGGGGAGCCCAGGGCCCTTCTTCGACTGCCGGTTGCCGTCCCGGCGCGCGCCTCTTCCGCTCCGGCGCCCTGCCGTTGCCTTGTCGCGATGCCCGGCTTGACCCGGGTGCCCGGCGGTTGGCTCCGGTACCCCAGCACCCGGCAGAAAACAATACTATAATAGTCATCAAATGAAAACCCGCGCCGGTTCGGGCACTTGCCGCGCTGCAGCAAGTCCGGCGCCGGTTCTTGTGCTCAGCAGCACAAAAGAGATTTGCCGCTCCTCCTGATATACAATATGCTGAATACCCTGAGCCCTCGTGCAAGCGGGTCAGTAACCAAGGGAGGAAGCTTGATGAAGTGGGAGATCGAACGCTCGATCCTGCACGGAGTCGCCGTTGCCGCTATGGTCGCGGTCGGCTCTTCGTTCGTTCCCGGAACGGCGCAGGCCTGGGAACCGACCAAGACGGTCGAATTCATCGTTCCGGCCGGCACCGGCGGCGGTGCTGACCAGATGGCGCGCATGCTGCAGGGCGTCATCCAGAAGAACAAGCTGATGTCCCAGCCGCTCGTCGTGATCAACAAGTCGGGCGGCGCCGGCGCCGAGGGCTTCCTCGACGTGAAGAACAGCAAGGGCAACCCGCACAAGATCATCATCACCCTCTCGAACCTGTTCACCACGCCGCTTGCGACGGGCGTGCCGTTCAGCTGGGAGGACATGACCCCGGTCGCGATGCTGGCGCTCGACGAGTTCGTGCTCTGGGTGAACGCGAGCAGCGACTACAAGACCGCCGCCGACTACGTGAACGCGATCAAGGCCGGCAACGACAACGAGTTCAAGATGGGCGGCACTGGCTCCAAGCAGGAGGACCAGATCATCACGGCCGCGCTCGAGCAGACGACCGGCAAGAAGCTCACCTACATCCCGTTCAAGGGCGGCGGCGACGTCGCGGCGCAGCTTGTCGGCAATCACATCAATTCGAGCGTGAACAACCCGATCGAGGGCGTGTCGCACTACCGCGCCGGCGCGCTCCGCCCGCTCTGCGTCTTCGACAGCCAGCCCATGCCCTACAAGGACGAGCTGGTGAACGGCGAGAGCTGGAGCAGCATCCCGACCTGCAAGCAGGCCGGGCTCGACGTGGAATACCT
Organism: Propylenella binzhouense; assembly: GCF_009866965.1. Lineage (GTDB taxonomy): Bacteria > Pseudomonadota > Alphaproteobacteria > Rhizobiales > Afifellaceae > Propylenella > Propylenella binzhouense. The sequence continues at coordinate 6,224 of NZ_SPKJ01000053.1, forward strand.
GATGCTGCGCGGCATCTTCATGCCGCCCGGGGTCACCGACGAGCAGGTCGCCTATTACGTCGACGTGTTCAAGAAGGTGCGCGAGACGCAGGAATGGAAGGACTTCATGAACAAGGGTGCCTTCAACACCACGTTCATGACCGGAGACGAGTTCAAGTCCTGGCTCGCCAAGGCCGCGGAGACGCACAAGGACCTGATGACCAAGGCAGGTTTCCTCGCCAAGTGACGACCAGGGCTCCGGCGCGCCGCGCCGGGGCCCTCTTGATATCGGCGCGCCTGCGCCGGCAAAGAGGTTTCCCCGATGACCCATGTTACCCCCGGAAGCGAATCCGGCAACGAGCACACCGTTTCGACGCGCGTGATGGAGCTCGTCGTCTCGGCCGGCTTCATCGCCGTCTCGATCCTCGTCATGTGGGACAGCCGCCGGATCGGCGCGTCGTGGGCGAGCGACGGCCCCGAGGCCGGATACTTCCCGTTCTATATCGCGCTCATCATGTTCCTTTCGAGCGCCGTGACCTTCGTCAGCAACATCGTCACGAGGGCCCCCGACCGTTCCAACTTCGTGCAGCGCTCGCAGCTCGCGCTGGTCCTGAGGGTGCTGATCCCGACGGCGGTGTTCGTCGTCCTGATCGGCTATCTCGGCATCTATCTCTCCTCTGCCCTGTTCATCGCCTTCTTCATGTGGTGGCTCGGCAAGTACCCGGTCTACAAGGTCATTCCGGTGGCGGTCGCGGTTCCGCTGATCACCTTCATGATGTTCGAGATCTGGTTTCTCGTGCCGCTCCCGAAGGGGCCGATCGAAGCCGCTCTCGGATACTGACGGGCGCGCCCCGTCCAACTTCCCAACTCGGACCTGTGCCGCCGTTGGTTTGAGGCCGATCAGATGAGCCGAGAGCGGACCCAACCGCTCCGGCGGGGGCCGGCCCGGGCGGCACGACGGAGGAACTCCTTTGGACGCATTCATCTCTCTTATCGACGGGTTCGCGGTCCTCTCCGATCCGATGAACATCGTCTACATGTTCGTCGGCATCATTCTCGGCGTCCTGATCGGGGTGCTGCCTGGCCTCGGCGGCGCCAACGGCGTGGCGATCCTGCTCCCGCTCACCTTCTCGATGTCGCCGACCTCGGCCATCATCATGCTCTCCTCGATCTACTGGGGAGCCCTCTTCGGCGGCGCCATCACCTCCGTCCTCTTCAACATCCCGGGCGAGCCCTGGTCGGTGGCGACCACCTTCGACGGCCATCCGATGGCCCAGCAGGGCAGGGCGGGCGAGGCCCTGACGACGGCCTTCACGGGCTCTTTCATCGGCGCCTTCGTCGCGGTGCTGGTGCTGACCTTCCTCGCCCCGATCATCGCGAACTTCGCGCTCCGCTTCGGCCCGGCCGAGTTCTTCGCGGTCTATCTCCTGACCTTCTGCAGCTTCGTCGGCATGGGCAGGGAATCGCCCTTCAAGGTGCTCGCCGCAATGATGCTCGGCTTCTCGCTCGCCGCCGTCGGCATCGACAGCGTCACCGGCCAGCTCCGGCTCACCTTCGGCTCGGTCGAGCTCCTGCGCGGCTTCGACTTCCTGATCGCGGTCATCGGCCTCTTCGGCATCGGCGAGATCCTGCTGACCATGGAGGAGGGCCTCGCCTTCCGCGGCAAGAGCGCCTCGATCAACATGAAGATCGTGCTCGAGACCTGGAAGAAGCTTCCCAAGTTCTGGCTGACGGCGCTCCGCGGCTCGCTGGTCGGCTGCTGGCTCGGCATCACGCCGGGCGGCGCGACGCCGGCCTCCTTCATGAGCTACGGCCTCGCCAAGCGCTTCTCGCGCAACGGCGCCCGCTTCGGCAAGGGCGAGATGGAAGGCGTCTTCGCGCCGGAGACCGCGGCGCACGCGGCCGGCACCAGCGCGCTCCTGCCGATGCTGACGCTCGGCATTCCCGGCTCGCCGACCGCGGCCGTGCTTCTCGGCGGCCTGCTGATCTGGGGCCTGCAGCCGGGGCCGCTGCTCTTCGTCGAGCAGAAGGACTTCGTCTGGGGCCTGATCGCCTCGATTTATCTCGGCAACGTCGCCGGCCTGATCGTGGTGCTCACCACCGTGCCGCTCTTCGCCGCGATCCTCCGGATCCCGTTCTCGATCATCGCGCCGATCATCATCGTGATCTGCGCGATCGGCGCCTACACGGTCCACAACGCGCTGATGGACATCTCCGTCATGCTGATCTTCGGCGTGCTCGGATACGTCTTCAAGAAGCTGTCCTACCCGCTCGCGCCGCTCGTGCTCGCGCTCGTGCTCGGCGACATGGCGGAGAGTTCGTTCCGCCAGGCGATGCTCTCCTCCCAGGGCGATCTCTCGATCTTCTGGGACAATGCGCTGGTCGGCACGCTGGTCGCCCTTTCCATGATCATGCTGTTCTGGCCGCTGATCGCGCTCGGGCTCAACGCGTTCCGCAACCGTCCGCCGGGACGCGCCAGCGAGACCTTGTGATCCGGTTTTGGATGTGGTGTATTGTATACCTGATACGAAGGGGCTGCGGCGGCCACGCCGCAGCCGGTCACTGGAGGACATGATTTGGAGCAGGTGAGTGCGCCGCCGCGGATCCGCGTTCAGCCGCTCGATACGAGCGTGAGCTTCCGGAACATGGCGTACGAGACGCTCAAGAGGGCGATCACGGAGATGGACATCTACGACCATCCCGACGAGATCCGCCTCGACGAGCGCCAGCTCTCGCAGGACCTCGCCGTGAGCCGCACGCCGGTGCGGGAGGCGATCACGCTGCTCGAGCAGGAGGGCTTCGTCCGCTCCGTGCCGCGCCGGGGCATCTTCGTCGTGCGCAAGACGAAGCAGGAGATCCTCGACATGATCGCGGTCTGGGCCGCGCTGGAGAGCATGTCGGCGCGGCTTGCCACCAAGGCGGCGAGCGACGCCGATTTCCAGAAGCTCAAGGATCTCTTCGCGGAGTACGAGCGGGAGCGTCCGGCCGACCACATCAGCGAATATTCGGACGCCAACATCGCCTTTCACCAGGCGGTGATCCGGCTCGGCGGCTGCAAGCTGATCGAGGACATGACGGCGAACCTGTTCATCCACATGCGGGCGATCCGCAAGGTGACGATCCGCCAGGACAACCGCGCCGAGCGGTCGGTCGTCGACCACCGCAACATCATCAACGCCCTGGTCGCGCGCGACGCCGACCTCGCCGAAAGGCTGGTGCGCGAGCACACGCTCGGGCTCAGGGACCATGTCGAGAAGCACGGGGATTTCCTCGGCTGAGGCTCGACGGAAGAACGGGCCGGAGCCGCCGGGACAGGCGCTGCGCCGGACACACTGCCTAGGAGGAGCACCAATGGCAACTGCAACTCTGGCCGCCAAGGCCGAGACGACCACAGCTGAGGACACGCTGAAGGCGAAGAGCCGGGACACGAACGTCGTCTCCGGCGGACATCTCGTTGCCAAGGCGCTGAAGGCCGAGGGCGTAGACACCATCTTCACGCTGTGCGGCGGCCACATCATCGACATCTATGACGGCTGCGTCGACGAGGGCATCCGGATCGTCGACGTCCGGCACGAGCAGGTCGCGGCCCATGCCGCCGACGGCTATGCGCGCCAGACCGGCAGGCTCGGCTGCGTCGTGACGACCGCCGGCCCCGGCTGCACCAATGCCGTCACCGGCATCGCCACCGCGTTCCGCTCGGAGAGCCCGGTCCTCCATATCGGCGGCCAGACCTCGCTCTCGCAGTGGAAGCAGGGCGGTCTCCAGGACCTGCCCCATGTCGACATGATGAAGCCGATCACCAAGTTCGCGTCGACGGTCATGTCGACCGAGCGGGTGGCCGACATGGTCTCGATGGCCGCGCGCGAGGCCTTTGCCGGCGCCTACGGTCCGGCCTATCTCGAGATCCCCCGCGACGTGCTCGACCGCGAGATCGACATGTCCAAGGCGGTGCTACCGGAGCCGGGCCATTACCGCGCCTCGACCAAGTCGATCGGCGATCCGCGCGATATCGAGAAGCTCGCCGACATCCTGGTGAACGCCGAGCGCCCGGCGATCCTGTTCGGCCAGCAGGTCTGGGCCGCGCGCGGCCACGAGGAGGCGATCGCGCTGCTCCGCGGCCTCGACATTCCGGGCTATTTCAACGGCGCCAGCCGCGGCCTGCTGCCGCCGGGCGACCCGCACCATTTCGACCGCACCCGCAGCCAGGCCTTCGCCAAGGCGGACGCGATCGTCATCGTCGGCACGCCGTTCGATTTCCGCATGGGCTACGGCAAGCGCATCACCTGCCCGACCCTCGTGCAGATCGACCTCGACTACCGCACGGTCGGCAAGAACCGCGACATCACGCTCGGCCTCGTCGGCGATCCCGGCGCGATCCTGAAGGCCGTGCTCGACGCCGCGACGGCGCATATCGACAACGGCAAGCGGCAGCTCCGGAAGCAGTGGATGGAGCAGCTGCAGCAGGCCGAGGCGGCCGCGACCGAGAAGCTGATGCCGCTCTTCAAGTCGGACCAGTCGCCGATCCATCCCTACCGGGTCGCCTGGGAGCTCAACGAGTTCCTGACCGACGACACCATCTATATCGGCGACGGCGGCGACGTGGTGACGATCTCGGCCCAGGCCGTGCGTCCGCGCGGCCCCGGCAACTGGATGGACCCGGGCGCGCTCGGCTCGCTCGGGGTCGGGACCGGCTTCGCGATCGCGGCCGGCATCGCCCGCCCGGGCGCCGAGGTGCTCTGCTATTACGGCGACGGCTCGTTCGGCATGACCGCCTTCGACATGGAGACGGCGAACCGGTTCGGCGTGCCCTACCTCGCGGTGATCGGCAACAACTCGGCCATGAACCAGATCCGCTACGGCCAGATCACCAAATATGGCGAGCAGCGCGGCAATGTCGGCAACCTGCTCGGCGACGTGCCCTTCGGCAAGTTCGCCGAGATGCTCGGCGGCTATGGCGAGGAGGTCCGCGAGGCCTCCGAGATCCAGCCGGCGCTGCAGCGCGCCCGCGAGCAGATCGCCCGGACCGGCAAGTCCGCGGTCGTCAACATCTGGGTCGACCCGCGCGAATACGCGCCGGGCACCAAGGCCCAGACGATGTACAAATAGGGATCCGGAGCACGGCGCTCCGGCGCCGTGCCCTCCCCGGGAAGATACGTCACAGAGAGGGACTTTAGATGGGCAAGGCACTCGAGGGCGTACGCATCCTCGATTTCACTCACGTGCAATCCGGCCCCACCTGCACGCAGCTCCTCGCCTGGTTCGGGGCCGACGTGATCAAGGTCGAGCGGCCGGGGGTCGGCGACATCACGCGCGGCCAGCTGCAGGACATCCCCAACGTGGACAGCCTCTATTTCACGATGCTGAACCACAACAAACGCTCGATCACGATCGACAGCAAGAACCCGCAGGGCAAGGCGGTCCTCGAGCGGCTCATCCGGGAATGCGACGTCCTCGTCGAGAATTTCGCGCCGGGCGCGCTCGACCGGATGGGCTTCACCTGGGAGCGCGTCCAGGAGCTCAACCCGCGCATGATCATGGCCTCGATCAAGGGTTTCGGCCCGGGTCCCTACGAGGATTGCAAGGTCTACGAGAACGTCGCCCAGTGCACCGGCGGCGCGGCCTCGACGACCGGCTTCCGCGACGGCCTGCCGCTCGTCACCGGCGCGCAGATCGGCGATTCCGGCACCGGCCTCCATCTCGCGCTCGGCATCGTGACGGCCCTCTACCACCGCACGCAGAGCGGCAGGGGCCAGCGCGTCACCTGCGCCATGCAGGACGGCGTCCTCAATCTCTGCCGCGTCAAGCTCCGCGACCAGCAGCGCCTCGCGCACGGTCCGCTCACGGAATACAGCCAGTACGGCGAGGGCGTCCCGTTCGGCGATGCCGTGCCGCGCGCCGGCAACGATTCCGGCGGCGGCCAGCCCGGCCGCATCCTGAAGTGCAAGGGCTGGGAGACGGATCCCAACGCCTACATCTACTTCATCACCCAGGCGCCGGTCTGGGGGGCGATCTGCGACGTCATCGGCAAGCCGGAATGGAAGACCCATCCGGACTATGCCAAGCCCGCCGCCCGCCTGCCGCGCCTCAACGAGATCTTCGGCGCGATCGAAGACTGGACCATGACCAAGACGAAGTTCGAGGCCATGGAGATCCTGAACGAGTACGACATTCCGTGCGGTCCGATCCTCTCGATGAAGGAGCTCGCCGAGGACCAGTCGCTGCGGGCGACGGGTACGCTCGTCGAAGTGGAGCATCCGACGCGCGGCACGTACCTGACCGTCGGCAATCCGATCAAGCTCTCCGACAGCCCGGCCGACGTGCTGCGCTCGCCGCTGCTTGGCGAGCACACCGAGGAGATCCTGCGCGACGTGCTCGGCTATGCCGACCACGACATCGCGGAGATCGAGTCTTCCGGGGCGATCGGCGACATCCGGCGCCAGGCGGCGGAATAGCACCGGCGCGGACGGGCCGGGCAGGCCCGTCCGCCAACGACAAGGCCGCGGCGGCCCCGCCCTTCGCCCGCGCGAAGGTCTTCGGCGGGTGTGCCCAGCCGCGACAGGACGCACGAAGTTCCAGGAGGAGTCCATGAGCAATCTGGCTGTTAAAGAGACACCGGCCGCCGGCGGCGCGAGCGAGGCCGTCCGCGCGGTGCTGGACCGGGTCAAGGCGGAGGGCCGGAGCGCGCTCACCGCGCCCGAGGGCAAGCTCGTCTGCGACGCCTACGGCATTCCGGTGCCGCAGGAGGGCGTGGCGACCTCGGCCGACGCGGCGCGGCAGCTCGCCGAGCGCATGGGCTACCCGGTCGTGCTGAAGATCGTCTCGCCGGACATCCTGCACAAGACGGAGGCGGGCGGCGTGCTCGTCGGCCTGAAGTCGGCCGAGGAGGTGGCGAAGGGCTACGACACGATCCTCGCCAACGCGAAGAGCTACAAGGCGGACGCGAAGATCGACGGCGTGCAGGTGCAGCAGATGCTGACCGGCGGCCAGGAGGTCATCGTCGGCGCGGTGACCGACGGCTCGTTCGGCAAGCTCGTGGCGTTCGGCCTCGGCGGCGTGCTCGTCGAGGTGCTGAAGGACATCACCTTCCGGCTCGCCCCGGTCTCCAGGGACGAGGCGCTCTCGATGCTCGACGGCATCCAGGCGGCCGAGATGCTGAAGGGGGTCCGCGGCGGCGAGCCCGTCAACCGCGAGGCGCTCGCCGACCTGCTGGAGAAGGTGAGCCGGCTCGTCAGCGACTTCCCCGAAATCGCCGAGATGGACCTCAACCCGGTCTTCGCCACGGCGAAGGGCGCGATCGCCGCCGACGTCCGCATCGTGGTCGATTTCGCGCCGAAGGAGCCGCGCTACCGCCCGAGCCAGGACGAGATCGTCACGGCGATGAACCGGATCATGCGGCCGAACGCGGTCGCGGTGATCGGCGCGTCCTCCGAGGACGGCAAGATCGGCAATTCCGTGATGAAGAACCTCATCAACGGCGGCTATAAGGGCGAGATCTACCCGATCCATCCGAAGGCCGAGGAGATCCTCGGCTACAAGGCCTACAAGAGCGTCAAGGACGTTCCGGGCACGATCGACGTGGCGGTCTTCGCCATTCCCGCCAAGTTCGTGGCGCAGGCGCTCACCGAATGCGGCGAGAAGGGCATCCCGGGCGCGGTGCTGATCCCGTCCGGCTTCGCCGAGACCGGCAATGTGGAAGGCCAGCAGGAGATCCAGGAGATCGGGCGGAAGTACAATATCCGCCTGATGGGGCCGAACATCTACGGCTTCTACTACACGCCGCAGAATCTCTGCGCGACCTTCTGCACCGCCTATGACGTGAAGGGCTCCGCGGCGCTGTCGTCGCAGTCGGGCGGCATCGGCATGGCGATCATCGGCTTCTCGCGCTCGGCCAAGATGGGCGTCTCGGCGATCGTCGGCCTCGGCAACAAGTCCGACATCGACGAGGACGATCTCCTCACCTTCTTCGAGCAGGACGACAACACCAAGGTCATCGCCCAGCATTGCGAGGACCTGAAGGACGGCCGCTCCTTCGCCGAGGTAGCGCGCCGCGTGTCGAAGAAGAAGCCGGTCATCGTGCTGAAGGCGGGCCGCACCTCGGCCGGCGCGAAGGCGGCGAGCTCGCATACCGGCGCGCTCGCGGGCAACGACAAGATCTACGAGGACGTCTTCAAGCAGGTCGGCGTCATCCGCGCCCGCTCGCTCCGGCAGCTCCTCGAGTTCGCCCGCGGCGTTCCCATCCTGCCGACGCCGAAGGGCGAGAACGTCGTCATCATCACCGGCGCCGGCGGCTCCGGCGTGCTCCTCTCCGACGCGGTGGTCGACAACGGCATGAGCCTGATGGCGATGCCGGACGATCTCGACGCCGCGTTCCGGAAGTTCATCCCGCCCTTCGGCGCGGCCGGCAACCCGGTCGACATCACCGGCGGCGAGCCGCCCACGACCTACCAGAACACGGTCCGGCTCGGGCTCCAGGACGAGCGCATCCACTCGCTCATCCTGGGCTACTGGCACACCATCATCACGCCGCCGATGGTGTTCGCCAAGCTGATGGTCGAGGTGAAGGAGGAGATGAAGGCGAAGGGCATCGAGAAGCCGATGGTCGCCTCGCTCGCCGGCGACATCGAGGTCGAGGAGGCCGCGGAGTACCTCTACCTCAACGGCATCCCGGCCTACGCCTATTCGACCGAGCTGCCGGTCGAGGTGCTCGGCGCGAAGTACAAGTGGGCGCGCGGCGCGGGCCTGCTCTGACCGCATGAGACGCGGGGCGCCGTACCAGGCGGCGCCCCGGCTCCCAACAGATCGGACCCCGGATGAACATCCACAATTCAGGCAGTGTCGGGAACGGAGCCGAGCCGCCGGCCCGGAGCGTCCATCCTGGCTCCGGCCGCCGGAAGACCCGCCCGACGCCGAAAGGCCGCCAGGTCGATTTCCGCGCGCTCGAGGAGGTCCGCGCCCTGCTCGGCGACCGGCCGCGCCGCCACGACCTCCTGATCGAGCACCTGCACCTCCTGCAGGACCGCTACCATTGCCTGCATGCGCGCCATCTGGCGGCGCTCGCGCAGGAAATGCGCCTCGCCCTCGTCGAGGTCTACGAGGTCGCGTCCTTCTATGCGCATTTCGACATCGTCGTGGACGGCGAGCCGGAGCCGCCGCCGGTCACGGTGCGGGTCTGCGACAGCCTGACCTGCGCGATGATGGGGGCGGAGACGCTCCTTTCGGAGCTCGCCGGCACGCTCGGGCCGGGCGTGCGCGTCGTGCGCGCCCCCTGCATGGGCGGCTGCCACAGCGCGCCGGTGACCGCGATCGGCCATTCGCTCCACGAGCACGCGACCGCGGAAAGCGTCGCGCGCGCGGTCCGGGACGGCGAGCTCCATCCGCACGTGCCCGACTACACCGATTTCGCCGGCTATGTCGCCGGCGGGGGCTACAGGATCCTCGAGGAATGCCTTTCCGGCGCGCGCAGCGTCGATTCCGTGATCGCCGCGCTCGAGGATTCCGGGATTCGCGGCCTCGGCGGCGCGGGTTTCCCGACCGGGCGCAAATGGCGCTTCGTGCGCGCCGAGCCCGGGCCGCGCCTGATGGCGATCAACGGCGACGAGGGCGAGCCGGGCACGTTCAAGGACCGCTTCTATCTCGAGCGCGACCCGCACCGCTTCCTGGAAGGCATGCTGATCGGCGCCTGGGCCGTGGAGGCGGAGGCGGTCTACATCTATCTCCGCGACGAGTACCCGCAGTGCCGGGAGATCCTGCTCCGCGAGATCGCCCGGGTCGAGGAGGCGGGGCTCGCCCGCCACACGAAGATCCATCTCCGTCGCGGCGCCGGCGCCTATATATGCGGCGAGGAATCCGCGATGCTCGAATCGATCGAGGGCAAGCGCGGCCTGCCGCGGCACAAGCCGCCGTTCCCGTCGCAGGTGGGCCTGTTCGGCCGTCCGACGCTCATCAACAACGTCGAGACGGTGTTCTGGGTGCGCGAGATCCTGGAGCGGGGCGGCGCCTGGTTCGCCAGCCACGGCCGCAACGGCCGCAAGGGGCTCAGGACCTTCTCCGTCTCCGGCCGCGTGAAGGAGCCGGGCGTGAAGCTCGCCCCGGCGGGCATCACGCTCGCCGAGCTCGTCGAGGAATATTGCGGCGGCATGCAGGACGGACACACGCTCAAGGGCTATCTTCCGGGCGGGGCGTCGGGCGGCGTGCTGCCGGCCTCGATGGCCGACATTCCGCTCGATTTCGGCACGCTCGAGCCGCATGGCTGCTTCATCGGCTCGGCCGCCGTCGTGGTGCTGTCCGACCGGGACGACATGCGCGAGGTGGCGCTCAACCTGATGCGCTTCTTCGAGGACGAGAGCTGCGGCCAGTGCACGCCCTGTCGCGTCGGCACCGAGAAGGCCGTCGCGCTGATGGAGCGGCCGGCCTGGGACGAGGCGCTGCTTTCCGACCTGATGAAGGTGATGGGCGACGCCTCGATCTGCGGTCTCGGCCAGGCGGCGATGAACCCGGTCAAGCAGGTGCTGAAGCATTTCCGTGACGACCTCGCGCCGAAGGCCTGAGCGCGCGGGTGGGCGGCGGCGCCGATGATGAACAGGAGGTCTTCATGACCGACACGATCAAGTTCTTCCTGGACGGCGCCGAGGTCGAGGCGCATCCCGGCGAGACCATCTGGCAGGTCGCCAACCGGAACGGCACGGAGATCCCGCATCTCTGCTATTCGCCGAAGCCCGGCTACCGGCCGGACGGCAATTGCCGGGCCTGCATGGTCGAGATCGAGGGCGAGCGCGTGCTCGCCGCCTCCTGCATCCGCAAGCCCGCGCCGGGCATGAAGGTGAACTCCGCATCGGAGCGGGCGGAGAGCTCGCGCCGGCTCGTCTTCGAGCTCCTTGCCGCCGACCAGCCGGACCGCATCGTCGCGCACGATCCCGATTCGCGCTTCTGGAACTGGGCCGAGCGGGTCGAGGTCACCGACAGCCGCTTCCCGGCGCTGGCGCGGCCGAGCAAGGTCGCGGATTTCAGCCATCCCGCCATGGCCGTGCAGCTCGACGCCTGCATCCATTGCACGCTCTGCGTCCGCGCCTGCCGCGAGGTGCAGGTCAACGACGTCATCGGCATGGCCGCGCGCGGCCATCTCGAGAAGATCGTGTTCGATTTCGACGACCCGATGGGCGGCTCGACCTGCGTCGCCTGCGGCGAATGCGTCCAGGCCTGCCCGACCGGCGCGCTGATGCCGGCGACCCAGGTCGACGAGGCCGGCATCTTCGCCAATGCGCCGGACCGCAAGGTCGACAGCGTCTGCCCCTATTGCGGCGTCGGCTGCCAGCTCACCTACGAGATCAAGGACGACCGCATCGTGGCCGTGGAGGGCCGCGACGGCCCGTCGAACCGCAACCGGCTCTGCGTCAAGGGTCGCTTCGGCTTCGACTACGTGCACCACGCGGACCGGCTGACCGTGCCGCTCGTCCGGCGCGAGGGCGTCTCCAAGCACGATGTCGACATCGATCCGCTGAACCCGTGGACCCACTTCCGCGAGGCGAGCTGGGAGGAGGCGCTCGACCGCGCCGCCGGCGGCCTGAAGCGGATCCGCGACGAGCGGGGCGGCGGCGCGCTCGCCGGGTTCGGCTCGGCCAAGGGCTCCAACGAGGAGGCCTACCTGTTCCAGAAGCTGGTGCGCACCGGCTTCGGCACCAACAATGTCGACCATTGCACCCGGCTCTGCCACGCCTCCTCGGTGGCGGCCCTGATGGAAGGCGTCGGCTCCGCCGCGGTGTCGGCACCGTTCATGGCGGCCGAGGATGCCGACGTCATCGTCGTCATCGGCGCGAACCCGACCGAGAACCATCCGGTCGCGGCGACCTTCTTCAAGAACGCGGTGAAGCGCGGCGCCCGCCTCGTCGTCATGGATCCGCGCGGCACCGTCCTGATGCGGCACGCGACCGACATGCTGCAGTTCAAGCCCGGCCGCGACGTCGCGATGCTCAATGCGATGCTCCACACGATCATCGAGGAGGAGCTCTACGATCGCCAGTACGTGCAGGCGCACACGGAGGAGTTCGAGGCGCTCGTCGCCAATGTCCGCGACTATCCGCCGGAGAAGATGGCCGAGATCTGCGGCATCCCGGCCGAGAAGCTGCGCGAGGTCGCGCGGCTCTACGCGCGCGCCGAGGCGGCGATCATCTTCTGGGGCATGGGCGTCTCGCAGCACATCCACGGCACCGACAACGCCCGCTGTCTGATCGCGCTCTCACTCGTCACCGGCCAGGTCGGTCGGCCGGGCACCGGGCTTCATCCGCTGCGCGGCCAGAACAACGTTCAGGGCGCCTCGGATGCCGGGCTCATCCCGATGTTCTTCCCGGACTACAAGCCGGTCGACAGCCCGGAGGTCCGCGCCTTCTACGAGGATCTCTGGGGCGCGCCGCTCGATCCGAAGCGCGGGCTCACCGTGGTCGAGATCATGGACGCCGTCCATGAGGGCGACATCCGCGGCATGTACATCATGGGCGAGAACCCGGCCATGTCGGATCCCGACGTGAGCCACGCCCGCGAGGCGCTCGCCATGCTCGAGCATCTCGTCGTGCAGGACATCTTCCTCACCGAGACGGCGAAATATGCCGACGTGGTGCTGCCGGCCTCGGCCTGGCCCGAGAAGGACGGCACGGTCACCAACACGAACCGCCAGGTGCAGATGGGGCGCAGGGCGCTGCCGCTCCCCGGCAAGGCGCGGCAGGATCTCGATCTCATCGTGGAGATCGCGAAGCGCCTCGGCCTCGACTGGACCTATGCCCATCCGCGCGAGGTCTTCGCCGAAATGACGAAGGCGATGCCCTCGCTCGCCAACATCACCTGGGAGCGCGTCGCACGCGAGAGTTCGGTCACCTACCCGGTCGCTTCGCCCGACGAGCCGGGCGCCGACATCGTGTTCACGGAGGGCTTCCCGACGCCGAGCGGCCGCGCGCGCTTCGTGCCGGCAAAGCTCGTCGCGCCGGCCGAGGAGCCGGATGCCGACTATCCGATGGTGCTCAGCACCGGCCGGCAGCTCGAGCACTGGCACACCGGATCGATGACGCGGCGCGCGAGCGTGCTCGACGACCTCGAGCCCGAGGCGGTCGCCTATCTTTCGGCGCGCGATCTCGAGCGTCACGGCTTCCGGTCGGGCGAGAAGATCCGGGTCGCCACGCGGCGCGGCTCGATCGAGCTCAAGGCCCGCGTGGACGGCGCGATCCCGCCGGGCCTGATCTTCATCCCGTTCGCCTATGCGGAGGCGGCGGCGAACATCCTGACCAACCCGCAGCTCGACCCGTTCGGGAAGATTCCGGAATTCAAGTATTGCGCGGCGCGGCTCGAGCATGCCTATGAGCCGGCGAGGGAAGCGGCAGAGTAGCAGCGCGCCCGGGGCGGCCGGCTCTGCCGGCCCGATGAAGAACGCCGCGGGCGGCCGGCTCTGCCGGCCCGATGAAGAACGCCCGGCCGAGGTCGGGCGTTCTCGTGTGATGCGCTTGCCCGAGATGGTGAAGCCTGGGGCGGCCCCGCCGGACGGGCGGCGCTCCCTGTGTCGAAGACGAGGGGTCCGATGTCGGCAGAATTGAGTGCGGAAGTCTTTGCTTTCTTACAGGTTCTCCTGATCAATGTCGTGCTGTCCGGCGACAACGCAATCGTCGTCGGCATGGCCGCGGCGGGCGCGCCGGATGCGATACGGAAGAAGGTCATCTTCTACGGCATTCTCGGTGCCGTGGTGCTGCGCCTGCTGATGGCCGCCGTCGCCGTCGAGATGCTCCATGTCGTGGGCCTCATCTTCGCGGGCGGCCTCCTGCTCCTGTGGGTCACGTGGAAGTTCTACCGCGAACTCAGGCAGCAGCGCGCCGAGCATGCCGGCGTGGAGGCGATCGAGAACGATCTCGACGCGGAGGAGGCGAGCGCCGTTCCGAAGAAGACCTTCGCCGCCGCGATGCGGCAGATCATCTTCGCCGACGTCTCGATGTCGCTCGACAACGTGCTCGCGGTGGCGGGCGCGGCCCACGAGCATCCCTATGTCCTCGGCCTCGGGCTCCTGCTCTCGGTCGCGCTCATGGGCTTCGCGGCGACGCTCGTCGCCCGGCTCCTCGACCGCTACCACTGGCTCGCCTGGGTCGGCCTCCTGATCATCTTCTACGTCGCGCTGGAAATGATCTGGCAGGGCGGCTTCCAGATCGCCGACGCGGTTGCGCACTGGAGCGAGGCCCCGGTCCCGGCGCAATAGCGTCCGGGCGCCGCCGCGCCGGATCAGGAGGCGGTCCCGGCGGGTGCGGTCGGGATTGTCCGGAACGCCGGTTCTCGGCCATCCGGCGAGCGCGGTGACGAGGGTGTCCTGCGCGAGCTCCGCGGCGTGGTCCACGTCGCGCACGAAGCGGGCGAGGCCCCCGATGAGCCTCGCCCGTTCGATCCGGAACACCGTTTCCATCGCACAATGGGTGTCCGTGTCGGCCGTCGCTCCTCGGAAGAGCCTCGGCGCGCAAAGGTCAACGCCCCCGTGTGCGGCCTTGTGTGCGGCCTTGTGTGCGGCCCCGTCTGCGCTTCCGGCTCAGAGCCGCGCCTCGAGCACGAGGTTGAAGGGCGTCTCGGCTGCCCGGCGGAAACGCGTGAAGCCCGCTTTCCGGAACACGTCCGCGAGCCGCGCCTCGCCGGCCTGCGCGCCGAGCACCAGGTGGCCGCCTTCGGAGATGGCATGGGCGCAGCAGATGGTGGTGGAGGCGGAATAATAGAGCCGGGCGACCGGCGAGATGTTGTCCTCGACCCGGTCGTTCGCGAACGGCTCGACCAGCATCACGGTCCCGCCCGGCGCCAGCGCCTCTGCGGCGTGCCGTGCGGCCGAGAGCGGATCGCCCATGTCGTGCAGGCAGTCGAAGAAGCAGATCAGATCGTAGCCCGTGCCCGGATAATCCGCGGCGCGCGCCGTGGCGAAGCGCGTCCGCGCCGCGACGCCCGCCGCCGCCGCGATCCGCTCTGCCTCGGCGATCGAGCCGGGATGGGTGTCGAAGCCGTAGAAGCGCGAGGCGGGGAAGGATTCCGCCATCAGCGTCGTGGAATGGCCTTGGCCGCAGCCGATATCGGCGACCACGGCCCCCGCCTCCAGCCTCTCCACGACGCCGTCCAGCGCGGGCAGCCATTCCTGGACGAGGCTGCCGCGATAGGCGTTGCGGTAGAAGGCGGCGACGCCGCAGAAGAGGCGCCCGTCATGGTCGCCCCAGGCGATGCCTTTGCCTGTCCGGAACGCCTCGACCGCCTTCGTCTCGTCCGACCACATCGACGCGACCGTCGACCAGCCGTTCGGGATGAAGGCCGGGCTGTCCTCGTCGGCCAGCACGAAGGCCTGCTCCGGCGTCAGCTCGTATGTCTCGCTGATGGCGTGGAAGAGCACGTAGCCGCCGGCGACCTGCGCGTTGAGCCACTCGCGCACGTAGCGCTCCGCGCAGCCGGCGCGGCGCGCAATCTCCCGCGAACTGAGCGGGCCGGCTCCCGCCATGGCCTTGTAGAGGCCGAGGCGGTTGCCGAGGCTGATCATGACGCCGCCATAGCCGGCGGAAAGGTCGACGACGGCGCGCGTGACGCATTCGTTGATCTTCGCCGGGTCGAGTGCTGCGGCCTGGGTTCTCTCTGCGGTCTGAACGTTGTGCATGGCAATGTCTCCTCGTGCCCCGGTCCCGGGGCGTGCGGAACATGGCCTGCGCACGGCTTCCGCGGCAGAGCGGTATCGGCCGGTATCGGTCCGATCGTGCCAATCGCATCGGAACCGTGGCTTGCGGCGGCGATCGGGCGTGGTGCCGCCGGTCTGCCGGTTCTATGCTGAGCCGACGCAAGAGAGCCGCCATGCCCCCTGGGACCGCAGCCGGATCGGACCCGCTCCACGTCAGCCTCCTCGCCATTCCGGAGGCCGCCGTGTCGACGCTCACCGGCGTGTTCGACGTGATGAACGCCTTCTCCATCGTGCCGCCGGACGCCGGCGTGCCGCGGACGCCGCCCTTCGCGGTGGAGATCGTCGGGCTCTCGGCCGGGCCGCTGGAGCTCGCGAGCGGGGTCCCGATCACGGTGCAGCGGAGCGTGGCCGCGATCGAGGCGACGGACATCGTCATCGTGCCTTCCGTGGTGATCGGGCCGGAGGGATGGCGTAAGGGGCGCTATCCGGAGCTCGTCGCGTGGCTGGAGGCGATGCACCGGCGCGGCGCGCTCCTCTGTTCGGCCTGTTCGGGCGTCTTCCTGCTGGCGGAGACCGGCCTCTTCGACGGCATGCCCGCGACCGTACATTTCGGCTATGCCCGCCTGTTCCAGGCGGCCTTCCCGGATGTCCCCGTCTTCCCGGAGCGGGTCCTCGTCATCGCCGGCCGGCGCGAGGAGCTGATCACCTCGGGCGCCTCCATGACCTGGCACGATCTGGTCCTCTATTTGATCGCGCGCCATGCCGGGGCAACGGCGGCGCAGACGGTGGCGCGCTATTTCGCGCTCCAATGGCACCAGGACGGGCTCGCCCCCTATATCGTCTTCGAGGGCCGCAGGGATCACGGCGACAGCGCGGTCGCCGCGGCGCAGGACTGGATCGCCGGCCACTTCGCCGTCGCGAACCCCCTCGTGGAGATGGCGCGGCGCGCCGGCCTGCCCGAGCGCACGTTCAAGCGCAGGTTCGCGAGCGCGACCGGCCTCAGCCCGATCGCCTACGTGCAGCGCCTCAGGGTGGAGGAGGCCAAGCGCCGGCTGGAGCGGACGGAGGCCCCGATCGACGAGATCAGCTGGCAGGTCGGGTACGAGGAGCCGGCCTTTTTCCGCCGCCTCTTCAGGCGCTTGACCGGCCTGCCGCCGGGCGCCTATCGCCGCCGCTTCCGCATGCCCGATTTCGCGCGGGCGGCGTCGGGCGCCTGATGCCGGGCTCCCGGCCGGCCCGGATTGTCCGCCCGGCTGCTTGCCGGCGGGGCCTCGCCCTCTAGACTCCCTCAGCACGCCGCCCCGGAAGCCCGCCGGGGCCGACGGGCGAGGGAGATGCCATTGGACGCGAGTGAAGCCCGGGCTCGCCGGATCCGCGGATCGTGCGGCGGGGTGCCCTCGGGAACCGCTTTGTCCGGACGTCCGGGCGCGGGGCGGGCGCGGGCGCACGCCGGGTCGTGAAGCCGCGGCGTCTCCTCGCCCTCGGCGCCCTCGGCGGGACGCTCCAGGGCTGCGCGGGGGTCCAGTCGGCCCTCGACACCGCCGGGCCGCATGCGGATCGGGTCGCCGCGCTCGGATGGGCGATGTTCGCCGCCGCGGCCGCCATCTTCCTGCTCGTTCTGGCGCTCGCCCTCTTCGCCGTCTTCGCCAGGCCGGAGCGCCGGCGCTGGCTCGGCGGCCGCGTGGTCGTCATCGCCGGCGGCGTCGCCTTCCCGGTCATCGCGCTCTCCGCCCTCCTCGTCTTCGGCCTCTCGACGCTCCGCGCGCTCGATCCGCCGCCCGCCCCGGGCGGGATCCGGATCGAGGTGACGGGCCGGCAATGGTGGTGGGAGGTCCGCTACCTCGACGCGGAGGGAGGCACCATCGCGATCTCGGCGAACGAGGTGCGGATGCCGGTCGGCGTCCCCGTCGAATTCGTCCTGAAATCGGCCGACGTGATCCACAGCTTCTGGGTCCCGAGCCTCGCCGGCAAGCTCGACATGATCCCGGGCCGCGTGAACAGCTACCGCTTCGCCGCCGGCCGGCCCGGTATCTACCGCGGCCAGTGCGCCGAATATTGCGGCGCGGAGCACGCGCTGATGGCCTTCTTCGCCGTCGCGATGGAGCCGGCGGCGTTCCGCGACTGGATGGCGCGCGAGCGCGGGCCGGCCGCCGCTCCCGGCGATGCCGCCGCCCGGCGCGGCGCCGAGGTCTTCCTCAATGCCGGCTGCGCCGCCTGCCACACGATCCGGGGCACCGAGGCGAAGGGCGCGATCGGCCCCGACCTCACCCATGTCGGCGGCCGCGTCTCGCTCGCGGCGGGCACGCTTCCCAACAATATCGGTTCGATGGAGGGCTGGATCGCCTCGTCGCAGCACATCAAGCCCGGCAATTTCATGCCGTCCTTCGACGTCCTTTCGAGCGAGGACCTCGTCGCCGTCGCGGCCTACCTGGAATCGCTCCGATGAGGCTGCCGAACGCGACGCCGCGGCCGCCGGGGGAGCTCGCCGAGCTCGAGCGCATCTGGGATCGCCCGCGCGGCTGGCGCATAATCTCCGCCGTCAACAACAACATCATCGGCATCTTCTACGTCGGCACCGCGCTGCTCTTCTTCGTCCTCGCCGGCATTCTCGCGCTGGTGATGCGCACCCAGCTCGCGGTGCCGAACGGCGGCTTCGTCGGCCACGACCTCTACAACCAGCTCTTCACCATGCACGGCACGGTGATGATGTTCCTCTTCGCCGTCCCGGTGGTGGAGGCGCTCGGCGTCTATCTCCTGCCCAATCTCCAGGCCGCGCGCGACCTGCCCTTCCCGCGTCTCAGCGCCTACGCCTTCTGGGCCTATTTCGTCGGCGGGCTGGTCTTCTTCACCTCGATCTTCTTCGATGTCGCGCCGCGGGCGGGGTGGTTCATGTACCCGCCGCTCTCGAGCACCGAATACGAGCCGGGCATCAGCGCGGATTTCTGGCTCCTCGGCATCGGCTTCATCGAGATCTCGGCGATCGCCGGGGCGGTCGAGATCGTCGTCGGCGTCCTCAAGACCCGCGCGCCGGGGCAGGGGCTCGACAAGCTGCCCGTCTATTCCTGGGCCATGCTGGTCTTCGCCGCCATGATCATCTTCGCCTTTCCGGCGGTGATCCTCTGCACGCTCCTGCTCGAGCTCGAGCGGGCGTTCGACTGGCCGTTCTTCATCGCGGAGCGGGGCGGCGATCCGCTGCTGTGGCAGCACCTCTTCTGGTTCTTCGGCCATCCCGAGGTCTACATCATCTTCCTGCCGGCCGCGGGCATGGTCTCGATGATCGTGCCGAGCATGGCGCAGAGCCCGCTGGTGGGCTACCGGCTCGTCGTCCTCGCCATCCTCGGCACGGGCTTCCTGAGCTTCGGGCTCTGGGTCCACCACATGTTCACGACCGGACTGCCGGAGCTGTCGCTCAGCTTCTTCTCGGCCGCGAGCATGGCGGTCTCGATCCCGAGCGGGATCCAGGTCTTCGCATGGATCGCCACGATCGCGCGCGGCAAGATGCGCCTCCACACGCCGGCGCTCTTCATCCTGGGCTTCCTGTTCATCTTCACGCTCGGCGGGCTCACCGGGGTGATGGTGGCGATGATGCCGTTCGACTGGCAGGTGCACGACACCTATTTCGTCGTCGCCCATTTCCACTACGTGCTGATCGGCGGCATGGTGTTCCCGCTCTTCGCCGCCTTCTACTACTGGGCGCCGACGGCGAGCGTGCGGATGTCGGAGACGATCGGGCGCTGGGTCTTCGCGCTCATCTTCGTCGGCGTGAACGTGACCTTCTTCACGATGCACATCACCGGCCTGCGCGGCATGCCGCGCCGCGTCTGGACCTATCCGGACGATCTCGGCTGGAACACGCTCAATGCGGTCTCCACCGGCGGCGCCTTCGTCATCGCCGCGGGCGTCGCCCTCTTCCTGTTCGACCTCGCGCGCCGGTTCCGGCCCTTCCGGACCGAGCAGCCGGGCAATGTCTGGAACGCCGGCACGCTCGAATGGCTTCCGAGCGGCAACTACCAGACCCGCAGCGTCCCGATCGTCACGAGCCGCGAGCCGCTCTGGGACCAGCCGAACCTCGCCGAGGACGTGAAGGAGGGGCGCTACTACCTCCCGGGGGCGCCGACGGGCGGCCGGGAGACGATCGTCACGAGCCCGATCCGGGCCGAGCCGCAATATCTCCTCCGCATCCCCGGCCCGGCCTGGTCGCCGGTGCTCGCCGCGATCTTCACGGCGGGCTTCTTCCTGCTCCTCACGGTGAAGCTCGTCCCGCTCTCGGTGCTGAGCGGGGTGCTGGCCGTCGCCTTCGTCCTGGTCTGGGTCTGGGACACCGATCCCGATCCGGACCATCCGCCGGTCGCGATCGGCGGCGGCATCGTGCTCCCGGTCTATGCGACGGGGCCGGTCAGCCACGCCTGGTGGGCGATGGTCGTGCTCATGCTGGTCGGCGGCTCGCTCTTCGCCTGCACCGTCTTCTCCTATCTCTTCCTCTGGCTCGGCAATGCGGAGGCCTGGCCGCCGCCCGGGGCGGGCCTGCCCCATCCCGCCTGGCCGGCCGGCGCCGTTCTCCTCTATCTCGCGGGCGCGGGCGCCGTGCTGCTCGCCGGGTCCTTCCTCGCGCGCGGCGGCGGCGCCGGAAACTGGCCGTTCCGGATCCTGCTCGTCCTCGCCGTCCCGCTCCTCGTCGCGGCCTTCGGGGCCGATCTCCTCGGCCTCTGGCGGGCCGGCGTCCGGCCGTCCGAAACGAGCTACGGCGCGATAGTCTTCGGCTTCGCGGTGATCCAGGGGCTCTATGTCGCCGCGCTCGTCGTCATGGCGCCCTATACGGTCGCGCGCTCCTTCGCGGGCCTGCTCGATGCGCGCCGCCGCGTCACCTTCGACAATACGCGCATGCTGTGGCTCTATGCGGTGGCGCAGGGGCTCATCGCGCTCGCGCTCGTCCACCTCTTCCCGAGGCTGGTCGGATGAGCCGGGCCGAGATGCCGGCCGGCCGCGCGCTCGTCTTCATGGCGGGCGGGCTCATCGTCTGGGCCTGCCAGTTCGGCCTCGTCTACGCCATCAACACCCATGCCTGCAGCTTCGGCTGGGGCTCGGCGAGGATCGGCGGCGCCGGCCTCGTCCAGCTGCTCGTCGGAGTGGTGACGGCGGTCGCGCTGGCGGCGCTCCTCGTCCTTTTCCTCGCAAGCCTCTCCCGCGGCGAGGGGGAGGCGCGGCGCGACCCGGCGATCCGCTTCGTCCGCGGGATGGCCGCCGCCGTCGCCATGTTCGGCGCGCTCGCGGTCGCGTGGACGGCCGTTCCCGCCCTCGTCAGCATGCCCTGCGCCTGAAGGAAGGAGCCGATGGACCTTACCCGCTCTCGCTTCCGATCGGTCCGGCGCCCACGATCTCGATCCGGCCCTCGTGCAGGCCGCGGAGCGCGACATCGGTCTCCCGCCCGTCGGCAAGCCTCAGCGTGGCCGGGCCGCGCAGGACATCCTCCGTTCCCGGCGGCTGCGGGCCCTCGAACGCGAAATGCCCGCGCGTGCCGCGCAGGCCCGCCGCCGGATCGTGCTCGGCTTCCAGGCGGTACGAGCCCGGATGCATGCCGCCGTCCCGGGTCATCAGCGTTCCCTTGCCCTCGTAGACCTCGCGTTTCGCCACCCTTCGCCTCCTTCTTGGTCTCCGCCTCCGGCCGCGGCCGGGCCGAGCGGGCCGGACCGTCCTGCGCCCTCGGACCGACAAGGCATAGCGGAGATATGGGCTCCCCGTCTCGTCCGGCGGCGGCGCTGCGGTGCCGGCGGCGCGGCGGCCCCGCTTTGCCCGAAGCCTTCCTTGGGCGGGAAGCGCCGGGGGGCCGGCCATGAGGCGCGTCGTCCTCATCGTCGCGGCCGTTCTCGCCCTCCAGGGCGTCGGTGCCGTCCTCTTCGCCTATTCCGGCCTCTACAACGTCGCCGCCTCCGCCGGCCACTGGCCGATCACGCGCTGGTTCCTGCACATGGCGATGGAGAGCTCGGTCAGGACCTATTCCTATCTCGCCCCGGAGCCGCCTCCGCTCGACGATCCGGCGCTCGTCGCGCGCGGCCTCGGCCATTATGCCGGCGGCTGCGAGCCCTGCCACGGCGCGCCGGGCGACAAGCCGACCGCGATCTCGCGGGGCATGGTGCCGGTCCCGCCCTTCCTGCCGTCCGAGGTCGCCAAGTGGAGCCCCGAGGAGCTCTTCCGCCTGGTCAAGCACGGCCTGAAATTTACCGGCATGCCGGCCTGGCTCACGCAGCGGCGCGACGACGAGATCTGGGCGATGGTCGCCTTCCTGGAGGCGATGCCCGGCATGCCGCTCGCCGAATACCGCGCGCGGGCCGAGGGCGAGGCGGTGCTGCCGGGCGGCAGTGCCGAGGAGACGGCCTATCGCGTCGCCGCGCTCGGCGATGTCGGGACGCCGCTCGTCGCCTGCGCGCGCTGCCACGGCTTCCGCGGCCAGGGCGGCGGCGCCGGGGCCTTTCCGCGGCTCGCCGGCCAGAAGGCCGATTATCTCCTGCAGGCGCTCCGCGACTATGCGACCGGCGCGCGCCCGAGCGGCATCATGCGGGCCGTCGCCGCCGAGCTCACGGATGCCGAGCGGGCGAAGCTCGCCGCCTTCTACGCCGCGCAGAAGGTGCCGCCGGCGCCCGCCGGCCCGGCGCCGGCGCCGGAGCTCCTCGCCCGCGG
>NZ_SPKJ01000054.1 GCF_009866965.1 Propylenella binzhouense
CGGCCTCGGGGCAAGGCGCGGCGCGACGCCCACGGCCGCGCCGGCCGGCAAGGAACCGGCGCCCGCGCCGGCCGTTTGCGGCGGGTGCGCAGCCCGCGCCGCCAAGGAGAATTCCGATGCCCATCACCGATCTGAAGAGCCTGTTCGTGCACGGGCTCCAGGACATCTACTACGCCGAGAAGCAGATCCTGAAGGCGCTGCCCAAGATGGCCAAGAAGGCCGACAGCGCCCAGCTCCGGAAATCCTTCGAGGACCACCGCGCCGAGACCGAGGAACAGGTGACGCGGCTCGAGAAGGTGTTCGAGATCGTCGGCGAGAAGGCCAAGGGCGAGAAGTGCCCGGCGATCGAAGGCATCATCGCGGAGGCCGAGGAGCA
Source organism: Propylenella binzhouense (assembly GCF_009866965.1). Lineage (GTDB taxonomy): Bacteria > Pseudomonadota > Alphaproteobacteria > Rhizobiales > Afifellaceae > Propylenella > Propylenella binzhouense. The sequence goes on from NZ_SPKJ01000054.1 coordinate 377, forward strand.
GATGAAGGAGATCAAGGACAAGGACACGCTCGACGCGGCGATGATCGCCGCCGCGCAGGCGGTCGAGCATTACGAGATCACCCGCTACGGCACGCTCGTGTCCTGGGGCAACCTGCTCGGCCTGAAGGACGCCTCCAAGCTCCTCGGCGAGACGCTGAAGGAGGAGAAGGACACGGACATGAAGCTCACCAAGCTCGCCGAGAGCAAGCTCAACAAGGAAGCCGCCTGACGAGAAGGCCGGGCGCCCCTTCTCCGCCGCGATCCGGCCGCGCCGCGGGCCGGCCGGATCCTGCTGGGACAAGTCCGAAGTTCCGCACTGCAGCAAACGCGCCGCCGCACCGGCGGCGTTCTTTACGCAGTCGCACAATGACGGTACCCTCCCCCTGCCCTACTAACGGCAAGACAGGGGACGGTCGGATGCTGCACAGCCACGCCGAGCAGGCAGAGGAACTGGACGGGCTCTTCCCGACGGTCCCGGCCCAATCCGCCCTGAGGATGGGTTCGACCAATCCTCAGGCGCGCATGCCCGTCCTCTTCGACGAGGAGGGCGCGAGCTGGGATTTCGCGACGCCTACCCCGCGGCCGAGCTTCAAGCTGGAGCCGGGCGAGTCGCTGTTCACAATAGGCTCGTGCTTTGCGCGGGGCGTGGAGCAGCACCTTGCGGGGGCCGGCTTCGACCTCCCGACGCTGCGCTTCACCGTTCCTCCGGAGGAGCGCACGCGCGCGGGGCGGTCGCGAACGGGGTGCTCAACAAGTACAATCCCTATTCGATGGTGAACGAGGTGCGCTTCTCCTGCGAGGACGTCGCGCCCGAACGGTGCTTCGCCGAGATGGGGCAGGACAAGGTGCTCGACTTGCACCTCCATGCCTGCGTGCCCGTCGCACGGGAGCGCGCAACCGAGCGTCGCCTCGAGCTTCACCGCATCAACAGCGAGGGCATCCGCAGCTCCCGCGTGTTCGTCGTCACGCTCGGGCTGATCGAGGTCTGGTACGACACGCTGAACAAGGTCTTCATCAATGCGATGCCGGAGGTCAGGCTGACGAAGCGCGAGCCCGAGCGCTTCCTGTTCCGCGTGATGTCTCCCGCGGAGGCGATGCAGACGGTGGACGAGATCGTGACCACGATCGGCCGCTACGCGCGGCCGGACCACAAGATCATCCTCACGGTCTCGCCGGTCCCCCTGCGCCGCACCTTCACGGACCAGGACGCCATGTCGGCGAACATGTATTCCAAGTCCTGCCTGCGCGTCGCCGCCGAGATGACCGCTCGGAAATTCGATCACGTGGATTACTTTCCGAGCTTCGAGACCGTTCTCTATTCCAACCGCGAGAAGACATGGCTCGACGATTTCATGCACGTCACGAATGGCATGGTCGCCCACAACGTCAAGCGGCTCACTGAATATTACACCTGACCCGTCGCTTGCGGGCGGAATGGCGCCAGCGGCGAACATGGTCGATGTCGACACGCTCGTCCTGAGGACGTGGTCCGCGACCCGATGCGGGAACAGGGAACGGGGTGATTCCCTCGTCTGCCGGGTGTAGGTGGCTTTCGTCGGATTACGTCGTTCTTCGCCGGAATGAGGCTTCCGGTCGACCGTTCGGAGGGTACTGACCTTGCTGCAACACCGAAATGCCCCCCTCCAGGAAGCGGACGGGGCCTTCCCGACGGTGTCGTCGGATGTCGCGTTCCGGGCAACGATGGAAAATGGCGAGGCCCGGATGCCCCCGCTTCGGGACGAGGCGGGCGAGACCTGGGATTTCGCGACGCCCGCCCCGCGTCCGAGCTTCAGGCTCGAGCCCGGCGAGTCCCTGTTCACGATCGGGTCCTGCTTCGCCCGCGGGGTGGAGTATTTCCTTTCTTCGGCGGGGTTCGATCTGCCGACCTTGCGCTTCAAGGTGCCCGCCGAAGAGCTGTCGCGGCAGCGCGTCTTCGCAAACGGCCTGCTGAACAGGTACAATCCCTATTCCATCACAAACGAATTCCGCTTCTCCTGCGAGAACGTCCCGCCGGAGACGTGCTTCGCGGGCGAGGAGAAGGTCGTCGACCTTCATCTCCATTCGGGGATTGCCGTGCCGCGCGAGCGCGCGGTCGAACGCCGGCTCGAGCTCCACCAGATCAACCGCGAAGGCATCGCGGCCTCCCGCGTGTTCGTCGTCACGCTCGGGCTGATCGAAGTCTGGTACGACACGCACAACGAGGTCTTCATCAACGGGACCCCCGACTTCAAGCTCGCCAAGCGCCAGCCCGACCGCTTCCTGTTCCGCGTGATGTCCCCCGACGAGACGATGGACGCGGTCGAGGAGATCGTCACGACGATCGGCCGCTACGCCCGGCCGGACCACAGGATCATCCTCACGGTCTCGCCGGTGCCGCTCGGCCGGACCTTCAGCCGGCAGGATATCATGAGCGCGAACGCCTATTCGAAGTCCTGCCTTCGCACCGCCGCCGAAGCCGCCTGCCGGAAGTTCGAGCACGTGGACTATTTCCCGAGCTACGAGACGGTGCTCTACTCCAACCGCGAAAAGAGCTGGCTGCCCGACTACGTTCACGTCACGACCGAGATGGTCGCACATAACGTCCGCAGGATGGTGGAATTCTACACCTGAAGACGGAGCCGCGGACGGGATCCGCAGCGCAGCCGGCCCCGAACCGGAGCGCCGGCACAGCGAAGATCCGGCGGTGAAAGCGTTGCCGGCACCGACACGCCGCTGGCGTCCTGCAGATCGAGCGTAGTACGGTGCCGATCCGGCCATCTCGCCCAGACCAGTCCGGAAATCACCCTTGCCGATTCCAATCGCTTCCGAGCCCCACCGCATGAACAGCAATGTCCGGGTCTGCCGGCCCAGGTCCGCTCCTGACTTCGGGGAGCGCGCATGACCCGCAGGCGGCTCATCCTGCATGTCGGACCGCACAAGACCGGCTCGACCTACCTCCAGAAGCGGCTCTTCGACGCGCGCCCCCAGCTCCGGGAGCACGGCTTGGTCTATCCGGAGTTCGGCATGTCGATCTTCGGACATCACGACATCGTGGAATTCCTGCGCCGGACCGAGAATCCGGCTGCCCATCCGAAGGCCGAGGAGATGCGCGCGGCTCTTGCCGAGCACGAGCAGCTGATCGTGTCGACCGAGAATTTCGTCTTTCTCGACGTCGCCCGGCTCACTGCGTTCCGGACCATCTTCCACGATTACGACATCATTCCCGTGTTCTTCGCCCGGAGCATGGCGGAGATCTGGCCATCGCACTGGCAGGAACTCATCAAGCACGGTTCGGACGAGACGTTTCTGGAATATCTTGCCACCGTGAACGGCTGGCTGAACTGCTTCGACCTCAGCCAGATCCGGCGCGGCAGGCAGATCGAGAAGCTCGCACAGGTCTTCGGATTCGAAAACCTGGTCGTGATCAGCTATGACAACATCACACGAACGGGCGGGGATGTGTTCGACTTCTTCTGGCGCCACGTGCTGGACCTGCCGCAGCACAGCCTTCCTAAGGAGAACGCGGCGATAAACGCATCGCTGCCGCCGGAGCACGTGGAAGGGATCCGCATCCTCAACCAGTTCCATCGGGAGCGCCTCGGCCGCCCGGCCGGCGTGAAGCTCAGGATCGCCTATCGCAACCAGCAGCGCCAGTTCGAGCAGGGCGAGCAGTTCGCCGCCTTCCGCAACGAATTCCGGAAGCGCTGCATGAAGATCAGGCTGGCCCGCAACGATCCGGCAATCATGCAGGATGATCTGGACCTGATGGAGCGGTTCGGATCGAAGATCCTCAACCGGTACTCGGACAACCAGCTCCTGGCCGATCATTCGGGCGAGAAGGTCGTCGAGTGCGGGCAGCGCGACTGGATCTTCCGCTCGGAAAGCCTTCCTCTCTTCGAGGAGCTCTACGCGAGATTCACCACGGACCTGGCGCCGGCGGCCTAGAATATCGACGCCACGGAGCGGACCTTCCGCGAAGGTCGCCTCGTTCCTCCCCGCTTGGGATATCTGCTTACGCCTCGGGCTGGGATCGCCGCCCATCCGACCGCCGAGCCTCGGAGTGCGAACCTTGACTCGGTTCGCACTCTCCAGGGTATTTACCGGAACCGCAACGGAGCCGCCGATGCTGCGAAGCAGCGAACTGCCGGAATTCGTCTTCGTCTCGCCGTCCTCCGACGACCGGCGCGTCCGGCTCGGCGATCTCACGCCGCGGGTGCGCGCGGTGGCGGCCCATCTGAGCGCCCGGATACCCGCCGGCTCGTGCGTCGGGCTGATGTTCCCCTCCGAGCCCGACCTCGTCGTCAACTGGCTCGCCAGCCTGCTCGCGGGGCTCGAGCCGCTGGTGATGCAATATCCCACGCGCAAGCAGAGCCGCGAATACTGGGCCGATTCCGTCCGCAACACGGTGGCCGTCGCGAACATCGCCGCCGTCCTTGCGGACGAGCGCTCGGTCGCGCTCGGCCTTTCCGATTTCGTCGCCACGATCGGACAGGGCGAACTTTCCGCGCTCCCGGACGGCAGCGCCGAGCCCTACGCGCTCGACGACTTCGCCATCATCCAGCTCTCCTCGGGCACCACCGGCTACCGCAAGGCGATCCGCTTCAGGAGCGAGGATCTTCGACGGCACGCCGAGGACTACAACAGCAGCCTCGGGCTGACGCCGCAGGACACGATCGTCTCCTGGCTGCCGCTCTATCACGACATGGGCTACATCGCCTGCTTCGTCATGCCGATGATGCTCGGCATCCCGGTGGCGATGATGGACCCGATGGCCTGGGTCAGGAATCCGGCGATGCTGTTCGAGGCGATCGGCCGCAACGCGGGCACGGTCTGCTACATGCCGAATTTCGGCTTCGAGGTCATGGCCGGCTGCGACGCGGCGGCGCCGGACGGCATGCGCCTCTGGATTTCCTGCTCCGAGCCGGTCTCGGCCCATACCGCGCGCAAGTTCCTCGAGAGGATCGGGGCGCCGGAGCAGGCGTTCGCGCCCTGCTACGCGATGGCTGAGAACATCTTCGCCGTATCCTTCCGGACCGGGCTGCGGACGCTCGAGACGGCGGGCGGGGACGTGGTCTCCTGCGGCTCGCCCATCGCGGGCGTCGACCTGAAGATCGTGGACGGCGAGATCTGGGTCCGCAGCCCGACCTCGCTCCACCACTATCTCGGCGGCGAGGACATACGCGACGCGGAGGGCTACTACCCGACGGGCGATCTCGGCGAGATCCGGGACGGCGAACTCTACGTCACCGGCCGGAAGCAGGACCTGCTGATCCAGGCCGGCCGCAAATACATGCTGTCCGACATCGACCTCGCGCTCAACCGGCTCCACGCCGATATTCGCGGCCGGGCCGCCGCGGTCCAGATCTACGACGAGCGCCTCGGCACCCAGAAGCCGCTCATCCTGATCGAATCTCCGGATTTCTTCCTCCGCGACGACCAGAAGAAGGTGGCAGACAGCGTCAAGGAGGTCATGGGCCTCGACCAGATCGAGGTCGCCTTCGTCCCGCCGCGCTTCCTCACCAAGACCTCCTCCGGCAAGATCAACCGGAAGAAGTCGGCCGCCGACTGGCTGCTCCACCGCCAGGCGATGACGGCCGGCGGCGGCGACGCGGGCGATCCGCTGACCGAACTGCGGCAGGCCTTCCCCAAGGTCGACCGGCAGCACCCGGTGGAGGAAGTGCTCGATTCGCTGTCCTTGACGGTGCTCAGGATCGCGCTCGGCGGCACCGGCATAGCATTCGACGGAAAACTGTCGCTCGGCGCAATCGAGGAAGCGCTGGCGAAGGCGCGGGGAGACGGCCAGCCCGCCGGCGAGGAGGCGATCCGCATCGTTTCGCTGACGGAGCGGCCGACGGTCGGCAGCATCGACGAACGCCATCTGGACCGGCTTGCCGAACGGCTCGGCCATCGCGTCACGTTCGAGCACGTCTGCCTTCCGCCGTCGGCCATCCTCCTCTCCGACCTCGTGTTCTGCGACTATTTCCAGCCGCGGCTCGACCCGGAGCCGTTCCGGTTCGTCAACCGTGCGCTCGCCAAGCTTCGGGCCGCGAGCGTGATCCTGATGGACGACCTCGCCGAGCTGTTCTTCCCGCCCAACCAGGTCTACGGCGTGCTGTCGCACAATTTGGAGCGGGACGAGCGCGCGGACCTCGTCAGCGTGCGCTGGCAGAACTACACGCAGGCGCACGACAGGCTGCCGCTCACAATCGTCTCCGGCATCGACATTCCGCTGGCGGCCGCTTCGGAGAACATGGCCAGGCTCGCGGCCTATCTCGGCAAGCCGGTGTTCCGCATCGCCACCGCCAAGGCCTTCGAGGCGTTCACGAAAGACTGGGAGTACCGGCCGCTGCCGGGGCCCGGCGGCACGCTCGCCGGTATACGGGAACTCGACCCGGACGCCCTGACGGACGCGCTCGCGGACTGGATGTCCCGGAACGCGGTACGGCCGACACCGGGACCGGTGGCAGCCTCCATCGAGCGCTCGGATCTCTCCCATTTCTGCTCGAACTTCGCGGATCGCGAGCATCTCGACCTCGTCCTCGACAGGTTCGGGAGCTTCGCCATCGCGGGACAGCCGGCGAGCGTTCCCTACATTGCGAGGAAGCTCGAGGAGAAGGGCAAGCCCTTCACCATCGTGCCGAGCTACGCGCCGGCGATCCTCGGCAGCCTCGACCCGGCCCCGGAATGCCTCCTCACCTGCGGCGCCCAGGGCCGCTACGAGATCGCCGTTCCGGCCATCGCCGTCATGATGGCGAGCGCCCAATGGCGGACGCTCAACGTCACCGATCCGGACCTTCGCGACAAGCCCGCCTGGTCGAGCGTGAAGCCCACCTCCGGGACGGACTGGCTGCACAGGTTCGATCTCGAGCGGGTCGAGAACGGCCGGCGCTTCTTCCCGGCCTGGAAGCAGGCGCAGGACGACCTGCGTGCCGCGCTCTCACCGAAGGTGGAAAAGGATATGGTGCTCGCGTCTTGAGGGGGCGCGGCACGGGCGGAAGGCTTCAACCGGCGCTCGCCCCGCCCGCAGACGTTTCGGTCGGACGCCGGCTTGGAGCCGTCAGCGGCGGGCGTGGATGTCCAGCCAGCCGATGGCGAGCGTATCGTCCTTATGCCGCAGATCGTTCCAGGCGATGTAGCGGTTCTTGGCCTCGTTCACGTCGATCCAGCGGTTCGCCGGCAGCTCGCGTCCGAACAAGCCGCTGGTCTCGCCGTCGAACCGCGCCGGGACGTAGCTCCCTTCGAGCGGCGGGTTCGGGCACACCGTGAAGGGATGGAGCCACTGGTTGACGATCTGCACGGAGCGGTATCCGCACTGCGCGATGCGGTCGAAGTCCCTCGGCTCGTTCGCCTCGACGGAAATGTAGGTCGGGCGCCGGGCGTCCGCCGCGAGCTGCTCGAGGACGATGTGGTCGCCGCCCTCGATATCCGTCTTCATGTAATAGGGAACGCCATAGGCGTCGAAGAGCTCCGGAAGCGTGATCGTCTCGACCCGGATCTCGACGGCATTGGCCATGCCCTTCTCGGCCTTGTGCTTCTCAAGGCTGCCCCAGTCATCCTTGGCCGGATTGACATAGAACGGCAGCGTCTCCCCGGAGCGGTGGGAGAGCGCCTTGTTGACCACGACCATCCGGCCGGACTCGACGAACGGCTGCAGCAATGCGGTCGCGGACGTGGCGAGATCGGGGATGGCCTCGATCCCGACGACCCTGAACCCCTTTTTCAAGTAGAAATCGGAATCTTTGCCCTTGTGAAGGCCGATATCGAAAATCAGATCGTCGGACAAAACCACCTCCGCCCCGGCCCGGCGTTCTAACACTCGGCCCGTTTCGGAGTCAATCTGGCCGAACGGCACTTAAGCGACTGGATTCAATCGCCTTTTTCGCTGCATTGCACCCGTTGCGGAAACCGCGTCCGCAGGGCCCCGATCAACGCACGAGCACGTTGCGGAACTGCCACGGATCGCCGGTGTCGATATCCTCGGGAAAGAAACCGGGGCGGTCCGTGAGAGGCGTCCAGTCGGTGTAGAAGCCGTTCACGGGTCCGAGATAGGGAAGCTGGATTTCGAGGCAGCGGCGAAAGTCCATCTCGTCGGTCTCGACGATGCCGGCGGCGGGATTCTCGAGCGCCCAGACCATGCCCGCGAGGACGGCCGAGGTGACCTGGAGCCCGGTCGCGTTCTGGTAGGGGGCGATGAGGCGCGTCTCCTCCACCGACAGCTGCGACCCGTACCAATAGGCGTTGCGGGCGTGGCCATAGAGCAGCACCCCGAGCTCGTCGATGCCGTCCACGATCTCGTGCTCGTCGAGGACGTGATGCTCCGGCTGGGGCCGACCGGCCTGTCCGAACAGCTCGTGGAGCGAAAGCACGGCGTCGTTGCAGGGATGGTAGGCGTAGTGCACGGTCGGGCGGTATTCCGGATCGAGGCCGGACCCCACCGTGAAATAGTCGGCGATCGAGACGGCTTCGTTGTGGGTGACGAGGAAGCCGAATTGCGGGCCGGGCGTCGGGCACCATGTGCGCACGCGGGTGTTCGCCCCGGGCTGCAGCATGAAGCGCGCCGCCTGGCAGCCCGAGGGATCTTCCTGGACCAGCATGTTGTCGGGCATCCAGCGCTCGTGCGTGCCCCAGCCAAGCTCGGCGGGCTGCATGCCCTCCGAGAGGAAGCCTTCGACCGACCAGGTGTTCCAGAACACGTTCATCGGCTTCGGATGGTTGACGCGCTGGGTGTCGCGCTCCGCGATGTGGATGCCCTTGACGCCGGCCTCCCGCATCAGCCGCGCCCAGCCTTCCCGATCGTCGGCGCCCGGCTCGCTGAAGGCGAGGCCGAGCTCGGCCGCGACATCGACGAGCGCCCGCTTCACGAACCAGGACACCATGCCCGGATTTGCCCCGCAGCAGGAGACCGCGGTGGCGCCGCCCGGGTTGGCGCGCTTCTCCGCCCGCACGGTTTCGCGCAGCGCATAGTTCGTGCGCGCGGCGGGGCCGGCGCTGCGGTCGAAATAGAAGCCGGGCCACGGCTCCACGACGGTGTCGATATAGAGGACGCCGAGCGCGCGGCAGAGCTTCATGATGTCGAGCGACGAGGTGTCGACCGAGAGATTGACGCAGAAGCCGCGGCCGCCGCCTTCGGTGAGGAGCGGCGTCAGGAGCGCGCGGTAATTCTCGCGCGTCACGGCTTCGTGGACGAAGCGGATGCCCCGGCTGTCGAGGATCGCGCGATGGCTGTCGTCGGGATCGATCACGACGAACCGTTCGCGGTCGAAGCTGAAATGGCGCTCGATGAGCGGCAGCGTGCCCCTGCCGATTGATCCGAAGCCGATCATGACGATGGGGCCGTCGATCGCGGCGTGAACTGGCCAGTCTGTCATTGGAGCTCCTTCGGCGGGCGGGTCGGACCTGCTCGGCGTCTGCCGGAGAGCAGGTGCCTTCCGGCGTGTCAAGGGAGGCGATCCGCTCCGTGCGGACTAAGGCACGAGCTGCGCCTTGGGGATCTCGAGCTGGTAGCGGAGCCCGCGCGCGCCGAAGCTGAGCTCCGCCGTGCCGCTGACCGAGGTCGGCACGACATTGTCGAGCATCAGCAGCCCAAAGCTGCGGCCGCGCGGCGCGCGGGCCGGCAGCGGGGCGGTGCTCGATTCCTCCCACAGGAAGCGATAGATGCTCGAATCGCGGGGGCTGCGCTCGAAGCGGACCGCGATCGTCCCGTCCGGCACCGAGAGCGCGCCGTACTTGATGGCGTTGGTCGTGAGCTCGTGCAGCGCGAGCCCGAGATATTGCGCGGCGTTCGGACGGAGGAAGCCGTTCTCGCCCTCGAGCTGGATGCTGGAAAGGCGCGGCTCCGCGTAGAGCGCCACCTGCGAGCGGACGAGATCGAAGATGCGGGCGCCGCGCCAGTCGGCATCGGTGAGCACGTCATGCGCGCGCGACAGCGAATAGATGCGCCCGTTGAAGCGGCTCACGAATTGCTGCGTCGAGTTCGTGCTCTCGGCGGTCTGCCGCGCGATGCCCTGGATCACGGCGAGCAGGTTCTTGGAGCGGTGGGCGAGCTCCCGGAGCACGATGCGCAGGTGCTCCTCATGGATCTTGCGCTCGGTGACATCCACGGCGGAGAGGATCGTGCCGACGACTTCGCCGGCCCGGTCGCGCTGGGGCATGATGCGGACGTCGTACCAATGCGGTCCGTGCAGGTCGGAGGTCCTGATCTCCAGCTCGCGGGGCTCGCCGGTCGCGATCACGGCGCTGCGCGCCGGGCCGAGAACATCAGCCGCCGGCGCGAACAGGCCGTCGCCCTCGCCCTTGCCGACGATGGCGTCCGGATCCACCCCCTCCGGAGGATTGAAGACCCAGGTGAAGCCGCCGTCGAGATCCTGGCTGCAGATGGTGATCTGCGACCCGGTCAGGGCCGCCTCGAAGCGACGCCCGAGTCCCGCAGCCTCCGCGTCCGCGGAAGGGCCGGAGCTGTTGGGCGTCGCCTGTTCGAATTTCATAGCATCCCGACGACTACACCGGCGGTCATTCGCTTGCTAATTAGCCATCCTAGGCCGGTCCGCCAATCCCCAGCCCGAAAACCCCGCCGCGGCCGATCGTTGCCGTACGCACACGATCTCCGGGCCGATCATCACGTTTCGATCGACTGACTGGCACCTGCCTCGACGGCCTGGGCGAACCGTCCCGGAAAACGGGCCTCGTCGCGTCCAGGGACCCGCTCCGACCCGGCATCCTGGTCGTGCCGAGAACTGCCAAAGCACGCCGGCGGTTCCCGCGACGCGGGAACCGCCGGCCTCGCGATGGAGAGAGCCGGGGCTCAGCGGCCCGCGCGGCGTTCGAAGAAGAGGGCCTGGCTGATGACCGCCTTCACCGTCTCCGGCTGGAACGGCTTCGTGATCAGGAAGGCGGGTTCCGGCCGCTCGCCGGTCAGGAGCCGCTCCGGATAGGCGGTGATGAAGACGACCGGAACGGAGAGCGATTCGAGCATCTCGTTGACGGCCTCGAGCCCGGAACTGCCGTCGGCAAGCTGGATGTCCGCCAGGATGAGGCCGGGCCGGCGCGAATTCACCACGTCGATCGCCTCGCGATGGGTGCGGGCGATGCCGATGACGCTGTGGCCGAGCGACTTCACCAGCGTCTCGATGTCCATCGCGATGAGCGGCTCGTCCTCGATGATGAGGACGTCGGTCGCCACCTGCTGGGCGATCTCGCGCCCGGCCTGGTCGATGAGCTCGGCGATCTCGCTCTCGCTCCGGCCGAGGACATAGGCGATCTCCGCGGGCGAGAAGTCCTCGACGGCCATCAGCAGGAAGGCCTGGCGGGCGAGCGGCGTCAGCGCCTCCAGGCGGCGCGACGTGCCGTGCAGCTCGTCCGGCGCGAATTCGGTCCTGGTCAGGTTGACGGGGATCGAGTTCCAATAACGGCAGAACGCCTTGAACAGCTCGACCCTGGGATCGTTATCCGGATCGAACGTCTCCGGAGATTCGACGAGGGCCTCGAGCACGGAAACGACATAGGCGTCGCCGCTCTTCTGGCCGCCGGTGAGAGCGCGCGCGAAGCGGCGGAGGTACGGGAGATGTGGCGCGGTATTTGCAACAAGCGACATAACTGACCCTGTCTGGAAGAGACATCGGCGGATGCGGGATGAGGACCTCGGAACGCCCCGCGGAAGAACGTTTGCCGGGACAGAAAGTTCCGCTCCTCGCCGGCCTCACGGCCGGCGTTGTCGCGCATCGCTTCACCGGTGGCAAGCCGCCGCCTTGACGGCGCAGATCAAATCGTGACCGGATCGAGCGGCCGGCCGCCCGAGACCGAGAGTGGGTCCATGCCCCAGCGCATCATTCCCGTCGAGCCGTTCGACTACATCGTCTTCGGCGGCACAGGCGACCTCGCCTATCGGAAGCTGCTGCCGGCGCTCTTCGAGCGCTTCCGGGACGGCCAGATTCCGTCCGGTTCGCGGATCATCGCAATCTCGCGGCGGCCGCTCGGCGACGACGCGCTCCGCGGATCGATCCGGACCGCGCTTCTGGAATACCTGGCCGCCGACCGGGTCGATGCGGGCGTGATCGACTGCTTCCTTTCGATGATCGGGCATATCGGCCTCGACGTGCGGGGCGAGGCGGGCTGGCCCGAGCTGAAGGCCGCGCTCGCCGGCGCGGAAGAGCGCATCCGGGCCTTCTACCTGGCGGTCGGACCGGATCTGTTCGGTCCGATATGCCTCGGCATCGGCCGCGCCGGCCTCGCCACGCCGAACGCGCGCGTGGTGATCGAAAAGCCGATCGGCAGCGATCTCGAATCCGCGCGCGCGGTGAACGAGGCGGTCGGGAGCGTGTTCGCCGAGAACCAGGTGTTCCGCATCGACCATTATCTCGGCAAGGAGACCGTGCAGAACCTGATGGCGCTGCGCTTCGCCAACGCGCTCTACGAACCGCTCTGGAATTCGGCGCACGTGGACCACGTCCAGATCACCGTCGCCGAATCGATCGGGGTCGGCTCGCGCGGCGGCTATTACGATCATGCCGGCGCGCTGAGGGACATGGTGCAGAACCACATCCTCCAGCTTCTCTGCCTGATCGCCATGGAGCCGCCCGACTCGCTCGACGCCAATGCGGTGCGCGACGAGAAGCTGAAGGTGCTCAAGGCGCTGAAGCCGATCGGCGAGGACGAGATCCAGGGCTGCACGGTGCGCGGCCAGTACCGCGCCGGCGCATCGAACGGAGGCGCCGTGCAATCCTATCTCGAGGAGATCGGATCGGCGGAGAGCACGACCGAGACCTTCGTGGCGCTCCGGGCCGAGATCTGCAACTGGCGCTGGGCGGGCGTGCCCTTCTACCTGCGGACCGGCAAGCGGCTCGCGGAGCGCGTCTCCGAGATCGTGGTGGCGTTCAAGGCGATCCCCCATTCGATCTTCCCGAAGGGCTCGGGCCTCATCCGCTCCAACCGGCTCGTGCTGCGGCTGCAGCCGGACGAGGGCGTGAAGCAGTGGATCATGATCAAGGATCCCGGCCTCGGCGGCATGCGGCTCCGCCACGTGCCGCTCGACATGAGCTTCGCGGCGGCGTTCCAGGCGCGCAATCCCGACGCCTACGAGCGGCTTCTGCTCGACGTGGTCCGGGGCAACCAGACGCTCTTCATGCGGCGCGACGAGGTGGAGGCGGCCTGGTCCTGGATCGATCCGATCCTCGACGCATGGGAACATTCCGGCGATCCGCCGCGGCCCTATACGGCCGGCACCTGGGGACCGTCGGCGGCGATCGCGCTCATCGAGCGCGACGGCCGGACGTGGCACGAGGAAAGCGGCTGAGGGAGCGGGACCGCTCCGACTCGCCCGGAAGGAGAGTGCGATGAGCGTGCATCCAGAGATTCTCCGCGTCACCGACGCGATCGCGAAGCGCTCGCGCGGGCACCGCATGCGCTATCTCGACCGCGTGGCGCGCGCCCGCGAGGCGGGGCCGCGGCGCGGCAGGCTCGCCTGCGGCAACCTCGCCCACGGCTTCGCCGCCTGCGCGCCGGCCGACAAGCGGGCGCTCGCGGACGACGTCGTGCCGAACCTCGCGATCGTCACGGCCTATAACGACATGCTCTCGGCGCACCAGCCGTTTGAGCGCTTCCCGGACCTCATCCGGCGCGCCGCGCACGCGGCCGGCGGCGTGGCGCAGGTCGCCGGCGGCGTGCCGGCGATGTGCGACGGCGTCACCCAGGGCCAGGCCGGAATGGAGCTCTCGCTGTTCTCCCGCGACGTGATCGCGATGGCCGCCGGGATCGCCCTCTCGCACAACATGTTCGACGCCGCCGTCTTCCTCGGCGTGTGCGACAAGATCGTGCCGGGCCTGCTGATCGGAGCGCTGGCCTTCGGGCATCTGCCGGCGGTCTTCGTCCCCGCCGGACCGATGACGAGCGGGCTGCCCAACGACGAGAAGGCGCGGGTCCGGCAGCTCTACGCGGAAGGAAAGGTCGGCCGGGCCGAACTGCTCGAGGCGGAATCGCGCTCCTATCACGGGCCGGGCACCTGCACCTTCTACGGGACCGCCAATTCCAACCAGATGCTCATGGAGATCATGGGCCTGCATCTGCCGGGCGCCTCCTTCGTCAACCCGAACACGCCGCTCCGCGACGCGCTGACCGAGGCCGCCGCCAGGCGCGCGCTCGCCATCACCGCCCTCGGCAACGAATACACGCCCGTCGGCGAGGTCATCGACGAGCGCGCGATCGTGAACGGGATCGTCGGCCTGCACGCCACCGGCGGCTCGACGAACCATACGCTGCACCTCGTCGCGATCGCGCGGGCGGCGGGGATCGAGGTCACCTGGGACGATTTCGAGGCGCTCTCGGAGCAGGTCCCGCTGCTCGCCCGCGTCTATCCGAACGGCCGGGCCGACGTGAACCACTTCCATGCCGCCGGCGGAATGGGCTTCCTGATTGGGGAGCTGCTCGGAGCGGGCCTCCTCCACGAGGACGTCCGCACGGTCTGGGGCACGGGCCTTTCCGGGTATGTGCAGGAGCCGCGGCTCGCCGAGGACGGCAGCCTCGCCTGGGTCGACGCGGCCCGGCGCAGCCGGGACGCCGACGTGCTCCGGCCCGCCGGAGCGCCGTTCCAGCCGACGGGAGGCCTGAAGCTCCTCACCGGCAATCTCGGCCGCTCCGTCATCAAGATCTCGGCCGTGAAGCCCGAGCGCCATGTGGTCGAGGCCCCGGCCCGCATCTTTCACTCCCAGGACGATTTCCTCGCCGCGTTCAAGGCGGGCGCGCTCGACGGCGATCTCGTCGCCGTGGTGCGCTTCCAGGGGCCGAAGGCGAACGGAATGCCCGAACTCCACAAGCTGACCCCCTCGCTCGGCGTGCTGCAGGACCGCGGCCACGCCGTCGCCCTCGTCACCGACGGCCGGATGTCCGGCGCATCGGGCAAGGTGCCGGCGGCGATCCACCTGACGCCGGAGGCGGCCGACGGCGGGCCGATCGCGCTTCTGCGCGAGGGCGACGTGATCCGGCTCGACGCGGCGGCGGGCCGGCTCGAGGCGCTCGTGCCGGCGGTGGAATGGGAATCCCGCACGCCCGCCACCGAGGACCTTTCCGGCAACGGCTTCGGAACCGGGCGCGAGCTCTTCACGCTCTTCCGCGCGGCGGCCGGGCCGGCCGAGGCGGGCGCAGGCGTCATCGCGTTCGGAGGCGCGGCATGAGCCAGGCCGAGGCGCTCGCGCCGATCGTCGGGGCGGCCCCCGTCGTTCCGGTCGTCATCATCGACGATCCGGCATCCGCCGTTCCGCTCGCCCGCGCTCTCGTGGCGGGCGGGCTGCCGGCGATCGAGATCACGCTGAGGACACCGGCCGCGCTCGCGGCGATCGAGGCGATCGCGGCGGAGGTCGAAGGCGCGACCGTGGGCGCCGGCACGGTGCTCGACGCGAAGCAGCTCGCCGCGGCCGAGAAGGCGGGCGCCCGGTTCGCCGTCTCGCCCGGCGCGAGCCCGGACCTCCTCGCCGCCGCCGGCGGCGCGGGCATTCCGCTGATGCCCGGCGCCGCCACCGCAAGCGAGGCGATGTCGCTCCTCGAAAAGGGCTTCACGATCCTGAAGTTCTTCCCGGCCGAGCCCGCCGGCGGACGGGCCTATCTCGGGGCCCTCGCCTCCCCGCTGCCGATGCTGCGCTTCTGCCCGACCGGCGGCGTCTCCGCGGAAAACGCCGCCGCCTATCTCGCCCTGCCGAACGTCGTCTGCGTCGGCGGCTCCTGGGTCGCCCCGCAAGAGGCGATCGCGGAGCGCGACTGGCGCCGCATCGAGCGGCTCGCGGCCGCGGCCGCGACGCTCCGCGGCTGAGCCCGTCAAAGTCCCGTCACGGAGCGGCCGGATCCTGTCCGGCGCAACCAGTGAGGACCCCAATGGCCGATATCACGCTCTATCACATGTCGCCGTCGCGCTCGCTCCTCGTCCTCTGGATGCTGGAGGAGGTGGGCGCCAGCTACGAGGTGAAGCTCCTTTCCGGCGCCCACGACGAGCAGCGCGAGCCCGGCTATCTCGCGGTGAACCCGATGGGGAAGGTCCCCGCGCTCGTCGACCGCGGCACGATCATCACCGAGGCGGCGGCGATCTGCGCCTATCTCGCCGATGCCTTTCCGGAGGCCGGGCTCGCCGTGCCGATCGGGACGCCCGCCCGCGGCCTCTATTACAAGTGGCTCTTCTTCGGCCCGTCCTGCCTGGAGCCGGCGATCCTCGACCGCATGCTGAAGCGGGAGGGCGCGCCGCGCGGGGCGCTCGGCTGGGGCGACACCGACACGACGCTCGGCGTCGTGGAGGCGGCGCTCGAGAAGAGTCCCTACCTCCTCGGCGACCGCTTCACGACGCCGGATCTCGTCATCGGCGGCGGCCTGCGCTGGGGCATCGCGACCGGCGCGGTGACGTCGCGGCCGGCCTTCGACGCCTATCTCGCCCGCATCGCCGAGCGGCCCGCGCTGAAGCGCTCGGAGGAGCGCGACCGCATGGAGGTCGCCAGGGCGGCGTGAGCCGCGGGAAGGGGGCGTCCGAGCGCAAGGCATGCTAGTCAGTCCGCGGAAAGATCGGAGGCATCATGAAGGACGGGGCCAAGCGGGCGCTCGAAGCGCTAGCCGAACACGAGCGCGCGCTCGCCGGAACGACGCTCCGTGACCTCTTCGCGGCCGACCCGCAGCGCTTCTCGCGCTTCTCGGTCTCGCTCGGCGACCTGACCCTCGATTATTCGAAGAACGGCGTCACGGCGGAGACGATGCTGCTCCTCGCCCGGCTCGCGGAGGCGGCCGGGCTGGCGGAGCGCAGGGCGGCGATGTTCTCCGGCGAGGCGATCAACAACACCGAGGGCCGCGCCGTGCTGCATGTCGCGCTCCGCGCGCCGCGCGACGCCGACATCCGCGTCGACGGCGAGAACGTGATGCCCGCCGTCCATGCCGTGCTCGACCGCATGCGCGACTTCGCCGAAGCGGTCCGCTCCGGGGCGATCCGCAGCGCGACGGGCGAGCCCTTCTCCGACGTCGTCAATATCGGGATCGGCGGCTCCGATCTCGGCCCCGCAATGGCGACCGCGGCGCTCACGCCCTATCGCGACGGCGGACCCCGCGTCCATTTCGTCTCCAACGTCGACGGCGCGCACATTGCCGATACGCTCGCGGATCTCGAGGCGGGCCGGACGCTCTTCCTGATCGCCTCGAAGACCTTCACCACCTCGGAGACGATGACGAACGCCGGCACCGCCCGCGCCTGGCTCGCCGCGCAGCTCGGCGAGGCGGCGGTCGCGGACCATTTCGCGGCGATCTCCACCAATCTCGCGGCGGTCTCGGCGTTCGGGATCGATCCCGGCCGGGTGTTCGGGTTCTGGGACTGGGTCGGCGGCCGCTATTCGGTCTGGTCCGCCATCGGCCTTCCGCTCGCGATCGCGATCGGGTTCGACAAGTTCGCGGAATTCCTCGGCGGCGCCCATGCCATGGACCAGCACTTCCTCACCGCGCCGCTCGACCGGAACATTCCGGCGCTGATGGGGCTCCTCGGCATCTGGCACCGCAACGTGAAGGGCATGGCGACGCACGCCGTCCTTCCCTACGACCAGCGCCTCGCCCGTTTCCCGGCGCACCTCCAGCAGCTCGACATGGAATCGAACGGCAAGCGGGTGACCCGCGACGGCAGCCCGATCGACTACGAGACCGGTCCCGTCGTCTGGGGCGAGCCCGGCACCAACGGCCAGCACGCCTTCTACCAGCTCCTCCACCAGGGGACCGACATCGTGCCGTGCGACTTCCTGGTCGCCGCCGAGCCGCAGGAGGCGCTCGGCGACCACCACGCCAAACTGGTCGCCAACTGCCTCGCGCAGAGCGAGGCGCTCGCCTTCGGCAAGACCGAGGCCGAGGCCCGGGCGGAACTGCGGGCGGTCGGGCTCCCGGACGCGGAGATCGACCGCCTCGCGCCGCACAAGAGCTTTCCCGGCAACCGGCCCTCGAACACGCTGCTCTACCGCCGGCTCGACCCCGCGACGCTCGGCGCGCTCATCGCGCTCTACGAGCACAAGGTGTTCGTCCAGGGCGTGGTGTGGGACGTCAACTCGTTCGACCAGTGGGGCGTCGAGCTCGGCAAGGCGCTTGCGGGCCGGCTGCTTCCGATCGTGCGGGACGATGCCCCCGCCGACGCGCTCGATTCCTCGACCGCGGGCCTCGTCGCGAGGTTTCGGGCGCTGCGCTGAGCCCATCCGGCGCTCCGCCGGCCGGCCGCGGCCGGGCCTCGCCGTTTCCCACGTAATCCGCCGGAGAACTAGTACGCTGCCGTACTAACTCGCCGCGGCCTCGTCAAAAGGCCGCGGATGCGCAGCATTTCGCGCGGACCGAGACCGGCGGAGCCTTCGAAGATTCCGGCATGCGCAGTACGGCTGGCGCTCTCCTCAGGCGGCGTCCGCGCTTTCTCTTGCGGCAACTGCGCGCACGCCGGGGCGCCACCGCGCTCGCGTGCAGAATTATTGTAGCGCGCGCGTCGCGTTAGTCATTTTGCAACAGTGATCGCGCCACTCTCCCAACGGGAAAGGGTCGATGGGGAGGGCCGCCGCCGCGGCCCTGCCGAGGCTGGTGGCGCCGGTCGGGGCGGCGGATGCGCGGGCCGCGCCCGCGAACGGGACCCGAGAGAAGCGCCGGCGCGGCAGATGCCCCGCCCGTGAGAGGATGAGATCCCGGGGCGCAGGATCGTGGGGGTCCCGTTGCAAGCAGTCCCACCCGATCGAACGCGGGATCGAGAAGAAGGCGAGCCGGGCGGAGCGCGCAGGCCGGTGCCTCGCCACAGTGGGCGTCTGCAGGAACGGGCGGAAGCGCGTTCCGCCGGGGGACCGCGGACATGGAAAGGATCAGAGACCTTCCGATCAGCGTGAAGGCGCTGGCAGCCTGGGGGGTGCTCCTCATATCGCTGCTCTGCCTCGGCGCCGAGACGATCCTCACGCTGGATCGGTCGTCCGGCCGGCTCGACGCGCTCGTCCAGGCAACCCTGCCCAAGCAGATCATCACCGAGGAACTCGGCGACCAGATCACCGACGCGCACATCCGCCTGTTCCGGTACACGGCCTGGGCGGCCAACGGCGTCGACGGGCGTCTACTGGGGCGGCTCGCCTCCGACATCCTGAGCGGCAACATGCGGGTGAAGGTCGACCTCGCGCGGCTCGCCGGGCGGGACGACCTGACCGGCTTCGAAGCGGAGCAGGTCAGGTTCTTCCGCCAGGCCTGGACGGAATATGCGCGGGCCAGCAAGGAGGCGATCGCCGCCGCACGGACCGATCCCGCCAAGGCGACGGCGATGCTCGGCGGCGCGGACGACGCCTTCCAGGCGGCGGAGGGGAACCTTCAGCGGCTCGCCGCCGCAGCGCGCACCCAGACCCGCGACATGGCGTCGGACCTGCGCAGCGCCGCCCAGCGCGACGCCCGGCGGATCCAGCTCGGCGGACTCGCCGCGCTGTTCGCGAGCCTGGTGGCGGCGCTCCTCTTCGCGCGCTCGATCGTCTCCCCGATCCGCTCCGTGACGGCGGCGATGCGGGAGATCTCGTTCGGCAATCTCGATTTCGAGCCGGCCAGGGTCTCGCGCGGCCGCCGCGACGAGATCGGCCAGATGGTGGCGGCGATCGACCGCTTCTGCAGCGACATGCGCTGCCAGAAGGAGCTGATCGAGAAGCGGGAGGACGAGCTCCGGACCCAGAACCTGCGCTTCAACGCGGCGCTTTCCAACATGTCGCAAGGCCTGTCGATGTTCGACGGCAACCGGCAGCTCATCGTCTGCAACGAACGCTATGCGGAGGTGTACGGCCTGCCGCGCGACCTGATCCGGCCCGGCACGACGCAGCGCGAGATCCTGGAATGCCGCGTGGCGCTCGGCATCTTCGCGGGAGGCGACCCGCAGGCCTACATCAGGAGCCGGGTGGAGAACGCCAGCACGTCGGAGCCCTCCGACCAGATCCTCGAGCTCTCGGACGGACGCATCGTGGCCATCGCGCGCCGGCCGATGGCGGGCGGCGGCTGGGTCTCGACGCACGAGGACATCACCGAGCGGCGCCGCGCCGAGGCGAGGATCGCCCACCTCGCCACGCATGACTGCCTCACCGCGCTTCCGAACCGTATCCTCTTCCGCCAGCGGCTGGAGGAGGCCCTCGCAGCGCTCCGGCCCGGGCAGGCCGTCGCCGTGCACTGCCTCGATCTCGACCGCTTCAAGGCGGTCAACGACACGCTCGGGCATCCGGTCGGCGACCTCCTTCTCGAGGCGGTCTCGGCGCGCCTCAGGCGCTGCGTGCGCGAGGGGGACACGGTCGCGCGGCTGAGCGGAGACGAGTTCGCCATCGTGCAGGCCGGCATCGCCCGGCCGGAAGAGGCGGAGAGCCTGGCGGCGCGGCTCGTCGACGCGGTCCGGGAGCCCTATTTCCTGGACGGCCATCGCGTCAGCGTGGGCGCGAGCGTCGGCACCGCCATGGCGAACGAGGCGGGCGGCCCGCCGGACGAGCTCCTGCGGAACGCCGACACCGCGCTCTACCGCGCCAAGGCGGACGGAAGGGGCGCGCACCGGCTGTTCGAGCCCGGCATGGACGAGACGCTCCAGCATCGCCGCGCGCTCGAGAGGGACCTCCGCAACGCGGTCGCACATGGCGGATTCGAGGTCCATTACCAGCCGATCATAAATCTCGCGACCGAGGCGATCAGCGGCTTCGAGGCGCTGCTCCGGTGGAACCGGCCGGGCTATGGCGAGGTGCCGCCTGGCGCCTTCATCCCGGTCGCCGAGGAGACCGGGCTGATCGAGCCGCTCGGCCGCTGGGTCCTGCACCAGGCCTGCCGCGAGGCGGCGCAATGGCCGGACGGCATCCGCGTCGCGGTCAACCTCTCGCCCGTGCAGTTCGCGGGCGCGAACCTCGTCGACGAGGTTCGGGCCGCCTTGGCGGAGGCGCGGCTTGCGCCCGGACGGCTGGAACTGGAGATCACGGAAACGGTGCTGCTGCAGGACGGGCCGTCGACGCTCGCCAAGCTGAACGACCTGCGCCAGCTCGGGGTGCGCATCGCCATCGACGATTTCGGCGCCGGCGATTCCTCGCTCGCCCATCTGCGGCGCTTCCCGTTCGACAGGATCAAGATCGACCGCTCCTTCATCAGCGAGCTGCCGGAAAGCGGCGACTGCGCGGCGATCGTGCGGGCGATGACGGATCTCGGCGGCAATCTCGGCATGCCGACCACCGCGGAGGGCGTGGAGAGCCGGGCGCAGCTCGATCACCTGAAGCTGCAGGGCTGCAGCGAGGCCCAGGGCTTCCTGTTCAGCCGGGCGACGCCGGCCCGCGACGTGCCGGGGCTGCTCGCGCGCTGGCCCGGGGCACGCATCGCAGCCTGACGGGCGGCGGTCAGGGCTCGCTGTAGCCCTCCGGCCGGATCACCAGCTCGTAGGCGCCGGGATCCGCCCGGAACAGGAGCCCGCCCTCCCGCTCCGAAAAGGGCGGCAGGTAGTCGATCCTCGCCTCGCTCCGCTCCACCACGATTTGCCCGTCGCGGAGCTCGCCCGAGACGAGGAGCGCGGCCGCCGTCGCGCTGCTTCCGTTAAGGACGCGGAAGCGGACGACATGCGAATCGCCGGCGCGGACCGTCTCCGCCGCCTCGACCGCGACGGACGGAACCTCCGACCGGTCGCTCACGGCGTGATGGCCGACATAGCCGAGCAGGCCCGCGACGATGACGGCGCCGAGTGCGGCCGTCGCCCATTCCCAGGGCGATTCCGCGATGCCGTTCGAGGACGGCGCCGGACCGGATCCGCCCTCGGCGCCACCCTTCTCCGTCTCGCGCTCGTTCCCCGCCAAGGCCGCCCCTCAGAGAACCAGCCGGGCCGCGGCGGCCCCGATCGCACAGGGAAAGCCGAGCACGATCGTCGCGCTCGCGATCTCCTCGTAGCCGGTGCCGTCGGTGCGGCCGAAGGTCCAGAGCAGGTACCAGCTGATCGCCAGCACGAGCGCGTAGCCGACCACGGTGTAGCGGAAGAACAGGCTCCAGAAGGCGGTGCCGGGCCGGACTTCCGGCGCGCCCGGAAATTCCACGGCGAAGACGAAGGCGTGCATCGAGACGATGGAGAGGAGCGCGAGCGCGAGCTCGCGCCAGGGATCCATCTTGTAGGACAGGAGCACCATCTCCTCCGTCGGCGCGACGTTGAGCCCGAGGAAGAGGGCGCCGGCCGCCATCATCAGGAGCACGGCCGGATAGCTCGCCCGGCGCTTCCGCTGCTCGTCCTTCATGTCGCTCTGGCCGCCCATCTGGTCCTGGGCGAGCATGGCGCCGATGCTGCCGGCGAAGATCTGGAGCGCGAGCTTCCCGACGATCTCCCGGGCCGGCATGTCCGGGGTGACGATCCGGAAGAGGGCGAGGACGACCACCGACATGATCGCGGCGACGGCGACCGCCACGAAGGAATCCACCACCTCCTCCAGAAGCCCGCTCGTCTGCTTGAAGCCGCTGAAATAGGCGAGGCCCGTGAGCAGGGGCACCAGCAGGACGAGCAGAAGCAGGAGCCGGAGCGGCTCGACATAGAAGCCGATGAACCACATCTCCATGGTCATCAGCATCGGCAGCGCGAAGATCACCGCCCCGGCGAAGGCCCGCGCGAGCCCGACGAGGAAGTCGCGATCCCGTCCGGACGCCTCGGACCGGACCGTCAACGGGACCCCGCCGGAAGGCTGTCGCGCGGGCTGATCGAGATCTTGGCCACGGGCTCCGTCACGCTTGCCGATCGTCAGTCGACGAAGAAACGCGCAGCCGCGATCTTTGTTGCGCGCCGCCGCTCCACGCCGGACCGGGTCGCGCGCCGTGCGCAAAACCCGTTGCGCCGGCGGCGGCGAGGCTGCACCAGAGAGGGGACATGAGCATCCCCGATCCCGCCGCCTTCGTCCGCGCCAATACTGAGCTTCTCGCCCCGCCGCTCGTGCCGGAAGTCCGGATCCATCTCGCCCACGAAGCGCTGCCCCTCTGGGAGCGCACCGAGGAGGAACTCGGGGAGATGGGCCTGCCGCCGCCCTACTGGGCCTTCGCCTGGGCCGGCGGGCAGGCGCTCGCGCGCCACATCCTCGATCACCCGGCGCTCGTCGCCGGCCGGTCCGTGCTCGATTTCGCGTCGGGCTCCGGCGTCGTCGCCATCGCCGCGGCGAAGGCCGGGGCGGCGCGGGTCGTGGCGAACGAGATCGACGCCTTCGCGCTCGCCGCGCTGGCGGAGAACGCGGCGGCGAACGATGTGCGGCTCGAATGCGCCGCCGCCGACCTGATCGGCCGCGACGACGGCTGGGAAATCGTGCTGGTCGGCGACGCCTTCTACGAGAAGCCGCTCGCCGACCGGCTGGCGCCCTGGCTCGACGCGCTCGCGCGCCGCGGCGCGACCGTGCTCGTCGGCGATCCCGGGCGGACCTATCTGCCGAAGGGCCGGCTCGCGTCGATCGCCGCCTATTCGGTGCCGGTGACGCGCGCGCTCGAGGATTCCGAGATCAAGCGCACAGAGGTCTGGCGATGGCCCGCCCCGGCGCCGGCCGAGGCGGGCGGCGCGCGTCGGAGCTGACGGTTGCGGGGGTCGCCCGACGGCCCCGCCGGCGCCTGTGCTGGTGCGGCGGCCATGCCGCTTGCTCTGTCGTCCTGCCCGGGCTTGACCCGGGCATCCAGCGGCCGGCAGAGAGCGCCGCAGGCGTTCCCTGGGTCGCCGGATCAAGTCCGGCGATGACGACAGAGGGGGTGGCCGCGCCGCATGGGGCAGCCCTCAAGGTGACGTGTCCCCCGGCGCCGGCCGACGCGGCGCCTGCGCGTCGGAGCTGACGGTTGCGGGGCCATGGGGCGCCCCCGGATCGCGCCGGCCCTGTCGCCTGTGCCGTTCCACGACTCGCCGATAGTCTGCTCCGGCGCCTGCTGCGTGCCTGCTCCGGCGTTTTGCCGCCTGTTCCGTTCCGGTGCGCAACCGCTTGTTCTGTCGTCCTGCCCGGGCTTGACCCGGGCATCCAGCGGCCGGCAGAGAGCGCCGCAGGCGTTCCCTGGATCGCCGGAATCAAGTCCGGCGATGACGACAGAGGGGGTGGCCGCGCCGCATGGGGCAGCCCTCAAGGTGACGTGCGCCCCGGTCTCCGCGCCACCGCGGCGCCTGCGCGTCGGAGCTGACGGTTGCTGGGCCATGGGTCGCCCCCCGGATCGCGCCGGCCCTGTCGCCTGTGCCGTTCCGCGACCCGCCGATTGTCTGCTCCGGCGCCTGCTGCGTGCCTGATCCGGCGCTTTGCCGCCTGTTCCGTTCCGGGCCTCTGCCGCTTGCTCTGTCGTCCTGCCCGGGCTTGACCCGGGTATCCAGCGGCCGGCAGAGAGCGCCGCAGGCGTTCTCTGGATCGCCGGATCAAGTCCGGCGATGACGACAGGGGGGTGGCCGCGCGGCATGGGGCAGCCCTCAAGGTGACGCGCCCCGGCGCCTGCCGACGCGGGCGGCGCCCGTCGGAGCCGACGGTTACGGGGCCTGCGAGGCCCGTGGGCGTGGGAGCTGACGGGTGCGGGGCCATGGGTCGCCCCCGGATCGCGCCGGCCCTGTCGCCTGTGCCGTTCCATGACCGCCGATTGTCTGCTCCGGCGCCTGCTGCGTGCCTAATCCGGCGCCGCTTGCTCTGTTCCGGTGCGCAACCGCTTGTTCTGTCGTCCTGCTCGGGCTTGACCCGGGCATCCAGCGGCCGGCAGGGAGGGCCGCTGCTCCGCTTCTGGATCGCCGGGTCGAGCCCGGCGATGACGACGGAGAGAAGGGCGAGGCGGCGTGGATCGCCGGGTCAGGTGCCGGCGATGCGCCAGCGGCGGCGGACGAGCTTCTCGAGCTCCAGGATCGCGAACAGGCCGACGCCGGAGGCGGCCACGGCGGCGATCTCGCCGAGGGCGATCGGCGCGGTCCCGAGCAGCGCGTTGAGCGGCGGCAGGTAGGTGACGAGGAGCTGCGCGGCGACCACGACGCCGACCCCGAGAAGGACGGCGGGCGTGCCCTTCACGCCGCGGCGCGAGAGCGAGGGCGCGTGGAGATAGCGCATGCTGAAGAGCGAGGCGATTTCCAGCACCACGATCGTGTTGACGACCACCGTCCGCGCCTCCTCGAGCGGCCGCCCGTCTTCGAGCGCATGGAAGAAGGCCGCGAACGCGAAGGCGACGAAGAGCATCGAGACGAAGCCGATCCGCCACAGCAGGAGCGGCGAGAGCAGCGGCTCCCCGGGGCGGCGGGGCGGCCGCCGCATCGTGTCCGGCTCGGTCGGCTCGAAGGCGAGCGTCAGGCCGAGCGCGACGGCGGTGATCATGTTGATCCAGAGGATCTGGACCGGCGTGACGGGCAGCGTCAGCCCGAACAGGATGGCGGCAATGATCACGAAGGCCTCGCCGCCATTGGTGGGAAGCGTCCAGCCGACCACCTTGCGCAGGTTGTCGTAGACGGTGCGCCCTTCGCGCACGGCCGCCGCGATCGACGCGAAATTGTCGTCGGCGAGCACCATCTCGGCCGCTTCCTTGGCCGCCTCGGTCCCCTTCCGGCCCATGGCGACGCCGACATCGGCGCGCTTCAGCGCCGGCGCGTCGTTGACGCCGTCGCCCGTCATGGCGACGACGAGGCCCTCCGCCTGGAGCGCCTCGACGATCCTGAGCTTGTGCTCCGGACTGGTGCGGGCGAAGACGGTCGTCTCGACGGCAAAGCGGCGGAGCGCCGCATCGTCGATCCGGTCGAGCTCGGCGCCGGTGGCGACGGCCTCCGGGCGGGCGAGCCCGATATGCCGCGCGATCGCCGCGGCCGTGCGCGCGTGATCGCCGGTGATCATCTTCACGACGATGCCGGCGGCCTGGCACTCGGCGACGGCGGCAACCGCCTCCTCGCGCGGCGGATCGAGGAGGCCGACGAGCCCGATCAGGACAACGTCCCGCGCGAGCGCATCGCGGCGGAGGTCGTGCCGGTCCTCCGGGAAGCGCCGGTAGGCGAGGCCGAGGACGCGCTGGCCGGCATCCGCCATCCGCTCCATCTGCTCCGACCAGAAGTCCCTGTCGAGCGGGGCCACGCTGCCGTCGGAGCCGAGCTGCCCGGTCGCGACCGCCAGCAGATGTTCCGGCGCCCCCTTGAGATAGGCGATCGCACCCCCCGAGCGGGCCGGGTGCAGCGTCGCCATGAAGCGGACCGTGGGGTCGAAGGGAATGGCGTCGCGGCGCACGTAATCGGCCCGGGAGGCCTCGCTGTCGTAGCCGACGCGGCCGGCGAACGCGACGAGCGCCCCTTCCATCGGATCGCCCTCGACCGACCAGCCGGCATCGCCCAGGCGGATCTCGGCGTCGTTGCAGAGGAGCGCCGCGCGGGCGAGCCGGCGCAGCGTGGCGTCCGTATCCGCCGCCACCGCCACGCCGTCGCGCGACGCGCTTCCTTCCGGCGAATATCCGACGCCGGCGATCTCGAAGCGGCCCGCAGTCGTAACCGCGGCGCGCACCGCCATCTCGTTGCGGGTGAAGGTGCCCGTCTTGTCGGAGCAGATGACGGAGACGGAGCCGAGCGTCTCGATCGCCGGCAGCACGCGCACGATCGCGTTCCGCCGCGCCATGCGCCGGACGCCGATCGCGAGCGTGATGGTCATGATCGCCGGCAGCCCCTCCGGGATCGCCGCGACGGCGAGGCCGACCACGACCATGAAGGCCTCGGCGAGCGCCATGCCGCCGATCGCGACGGCCCAGGCCCAGACGGCGGCGGCGACG
Organism: Propylenella binzhouense; assembly: GCF_009866965.1. Classification (GTDB taxonomy): domain Bacteria; phylum Pseudomonadota; class Alphaproteobacteria; order Rhizobiales; family Afifellaceae; genus Propylenella; species Propylenella binzhouense. The sequence goes on from NZ_SPKJ01000054.1 coordinate 27,053, forward strand.
AGCAGGATCGCGATTGTGAGCTGCCGTCCGAACTGCGCCATCTGCCGGACGAGCGGCGTCTGCAGCCGCTCGACCTCGCCGAGAAGCGTGCTGATGCGGCCGAGCTCCGTCGCAGCGCCCGTCGCCACGACCACGCCCGTCGCCTGGCCCGCCACGGCGAGCGTGCCGAAGAACGCCATCCCTGAGCGGTCCGCGAGCGCGGCTTCGGCGGCGACCGGCGCCGCGCTCTTCTCGACCGGCACGGATTCCCCGGTGAGCGCGGCTTCCTCCACCCGGAGATTGCGGACCTGGACGAGCCGGAGATCGGCGGGAACGCGGTCGCCGGCCTCGAGGAGCACGATGTCGCCCCGCACGAGCCCGGCCGAGGGCACGGAGACGCGCGCGCCGTCCCGGAGCACCGATGCGTGCGGGCTGATCATGTCGCGGATCGCCTCGAGCGCCCGCTCCGCCCGCCCCTCCTGGACGAAGCCGATCACCGCATTGGCGACGACCACGAGCAGGATCATCGACAGATCGGCGAATTCGCGGAGGAGCGCCGTCACCACGGCGGCCGCCAGCAGGACGTAGATCAGCACGTCGTCGAACTGCGCGAGGAAGCGCGCGAGCGCGCTCCGGCGCTTCGCCTCGGGCAGCCGGTTGGGGCCGTCGGCGGCGAGCCGGCTCGCCGCCTCCGCGGCGGAGAGGCCCGCAGGACCGCTCCCGAGCGCGGCCAGCGCCTCCGCCGCCGCGACCGCATGCCAGGGCGCATG
>NZ_SPKJ01000055.1 GCF_009866965.1 Propylenella binzhouense
CGGCGCGCTGCCCGTCGGGCGTCCGGCGGCGGGCCGTCCACCTCCGCCGCCCGGCCGGTGCGCGCCCGCCCGGCCACCGCCCGCGAAGGTCTTCTGCATCGTCTCTCCGACCGTCTGGAAGACGGCCTGCAGCTTGCCCGCCGAGATCACGAGCTGAACGACCTCCTCCTCGCCGCGCTTGCCCTCGACGGCAAAGGTCAGCTTGACGATGCCGGTTTCCTGGTCAGGCTCGATCGAGCTGACCTTTTCGACGTAGTGCCGTGCGATTGCCATGATTTCCTCCCCCCGGGCGCTCAGACGAGCGGCCCGCCGCCGACGTCATCGTCGGCGGTCAGATCCTGGAGCCTGTTCTGGGGACGCCCCTGGCCGCCGCCCTGCTGCGGCTGCCCGGCGCCCTGGCCGCCTTCCTGCTTGCGCAGCACGCCCTTCTGGATCAATTCCTGATAGAGATTGCGCAGCGCGCCGACCGAGCGCGTGAACCCGTTCACCGGCAGGGTGACCGTGAAACTGACGTCCTCCGGACGGATCTCGCCGTCGGACGGGACTTCGCCCTGGCTGTTGGGCTGCACCGAGCCGAACTCGATCCGAACCATCCCACCTGCGAAATACGCGCGGTGAACGCGGTTGGCGAACAGATCCAACTTCATTGAACGCTCCGAATTGTTCGGGAATATCGGGGTTGCGGCTCGCCGGCGCCTGCTTTCGTCCAGGTCGCCCGAAGCAGCCGGGACCGCAGCCTTCTCCTCATCCCGTGTCGTTGCCCTGGCCGCTCTGCGTAGCATTATCCGGCGCCTGTTGAAACTGACCGCGTGGGGCGGAGGGGGTCAGCCCTTGCGCCGGGCCGGGATCGTCCAGCCGCCGAGCCGGACGCCGAACGGCGTGATCAGGTAGACCGCGACGATGCGGGTCAGGTGGCAGACCGTGACGAAGGCGATGTCGACATTGAGCGCGAGCGTGATCACGGCCATTTCCGGCAGGCCGCCGGGGGCGATCCCGAGCAGCATCGACGGGAACGCGATGGCGCTCGCCCGGCTCGTGACGAGAGCGGCCGCGAAGGCGAGCACCACCAGGACGACGCCCCAGACCAAACCATGCAGCAGTGCGGCACGGACGGTCGCCCCCGCCATTCCGCTCAGCCGCGACCCGATATAGCCGCCGAGCACGATCTGGGCGAGGATCACGAGCCAGGGCGGCGGCACGACGGCCGTCAGGCCGGCAAGGTGCGCCGCCGCGCTGACGAGGAGCGGACCGAGGACCGGCGTGGCCGGAAGGCCGGCCTTGCGGCCGAGGAACGTGCCGAGCGCGGCACAGAGAACGAGGGCGACGAGGTCCCATGCCGTGAACGGGCCGTGCGCCGTCGCGGAAGCGGGCCCGACGGCGGACGTGCCCGTCAGGAAGCGGACGCCGAACGGGATCGTCGTCACCACCACGATGATCCGCATGGAATGGATGAGCGCCAGCCGGCCGAGATCCGCGCCGAGCGAAGCGCCGAGGAGCGTCAGGTCCGACAGGCCGCCCGGGATCGCCGAGAAGAAGGCCGTGAGCGGGTCGAACTTCACGACGAGGCGGAAGTAGAGCACGCCGAAAATGGCTGAGACCACGACATAGACGAGCACGGCCGCAAGCCCGGCCGGCCACCGCCCGAGATGGCCGAGCACCTCGGGCGTGAAGCCGCTGCCGAGGAGCACGCCCAGAACCGGCACCACCGTGTCCCGCATCGTGCGCGGCACGTCGAGCGGCCCGATCAGCCTGCCGCCGACGCCGGTGAAGAGGAGGGCCCCCAGCATCCAGGCGAGCGGAATGTGAAGCTCCTTGAAGAGCGCGCCGCCGACCGCGGCGACCGCGAGCGTCTTCACGATGCGCAGGATCGCGGCGCGGTCGGAGCGCGTCGGCCGGATTCCGGGCAACCTATCGAGGGATGGGCGCATGCGCGGGGACGGGGTCCACGGCTTCCGGTTGAAGCGGTTCGGCCGGACCTAGCGGAGTGATCCAGGCCTGTCGACCCCTGCATGCAAGCCGGGTGCCGCCCGCTGCCGCCGACGTTCCGGACGGATCGGAATCCGCGCGCCACTCGACCGCCGCTTGCGTTCGCCTCGCCGGCGCTGCATCTGTCCTTCCCGCCCGCCGACCTCTCGGGATGGAGTGACATGAAAGCCCGCCTCGCCAAGCTGCTCTCGCCTATCTTCGGCCGGAAGACCCCGGAGGGACGCGATCTCGACGGGGTGATGGAGCGGGCCTGGAACGCGCCCGACTACGTCGAGCAGTTGGGCAAGCTCAAGGTTCCCACCATGCTGACGGATGAGGAGCGCCGGATGCTGGTCTACCTCGCCGAGCACACGGTGCCGGAAGGGACCGCGATCTGCGACCTCGGCCCGTTCCTCGGCGGCTCGACCTTCTGTCTCGGCACCGGGCTGAAGCGTGCCGGCCGCTCCAACCCGATCCATTCCTACGACCTCTTCGAGCTCTCGCCGAACGGCGCCGACTGGTTCAAGGAGACCTTCATCTATCCGTTCGGATTCGAGCGCTTCGACGGAATGGAGTTCGTCCACGTCTTCGACGCGATCAACGCCGTGCACGGCGATCTCGTGTCGCGCTATACCGGGGACGTCCAGCGCCATTCCTGGACGCACGGGGATATCGGCCTCCTCTTCGTCGACCTCTCGAAGGACTGGCCGATCAACGACCATGTGGTGCGGGAATTCTTCCCGGCCGTCAGGCCGGGCGCCTTCGTCGTCCAGCAGGACATCCTCTATCCGCAGACGCCGTGGCTCTTCAGCACGATGTACCTGCTCCGCGAGAAGATGCCGATCGTCTCCTACTGCGAGTACCACTCGGCGGTGTTCCAGTGCGTGGGCCGGATCGGCCCGGAAGACGTCGAGCGCTGCCTGCGGGCCAATGTGTCGAAGGAGCTTCTCCTCACCGCCATCGACCATTTCGAGGGCGTGTTCCCGTACCGGCTCCAGAAGGACTACATCCGCCTGATGCGGACCCTGGTCGAAGGCAATCCGATCGACCTGCCGTTTTGGGACTACCGCATCCCGCCCGCCTATCACGTGCCGCTCTCGCTTTGAGCGAGCCCCGCCCCGGCCCTCTATCCCGGCCGGGCGGCGCACGATCGACGGTTCTTCTAGCTGATCGGCCGCGGATGCGGCCTCACTGCCACATCGTCCGCATCTTCCCGCGGATATCGATCGGCGCGACCTGGCTCCGTCCCGCGCCGGCGCCCGCCTGTGCGGAGGCAGGCGGCCAGACCGCCTTCTCGAACGAGCCGGCAAGCGCATCGGGGATGAAGCGCGTCCGCGAGGCATACACGTGGCGGTCGCCGCGCGCGGCCTGGCCGTGCACGTGGAAGCGCTGCGGAACCATCAGGTGCAGCCGGTCCTTCGCCCGCGTCATGGCGACATAGAGGAGCCGCCGCTCCTCCTCGATCTCCTCGGTCGTGCCGGTCGCGAGATCGGAGGGGATGCAGCCGTCGACCGCGTTGAGCACGAAGACGGACCGCCATTCCTGGCCCTTGGCGGAATGGATGGTCGAAAGGATCAGGTAGTCCTCGTCGCGCGAGGGCGGGCCGGCCTCGTCGCTCGTCGCGTCCGGCGGGTCGAGCGTGAGGTCGGTGAGGAAGCGCTCGCGCGTGGGATAGCCGGCGGCGATCTGCTCGAGCTGCACGAGGTCCGCGCGGCGGACCGCCGCGTCCTCGTGGATGCGCTCCAGATGCGGCTCGTACCAGCGCCGCGCGCGCTCCAGCTCCGCCGGCCAGACCGCCCGGGCGAGCTCGGCGAGCAGCGCGGTGAAGGCCGGCCAGTCCGCCGCGCCGCGGGCCGGCGGGGCGAATGCAGCGAGCGCGTCGAGGCTGCCGCCGGCCGTCTCGATCGCCTGCATGGCCTTCTCCGCGGTGCCGGGACCGATGCCGGGCAAAAGCTGCAGCACGCGGAAGCCCGTGACGCGGTCCCGCGGATTCTCGGCGAAGCGGAGGACGGCCAGCAGGTCCTTCACGTGCGTCGCCTCGAGGAAGTTCAGGCCGCCGAACTTCACGAAGGGAATCCGCCGCCGGGTGAGCTCGATCTCGAGCGGTCCGCTGTGATGGGAGGCGCGGAAGAGCACCGCCTGCTGCCTGAGCGCGAACCCTGCCTCCCGGCCTTCCAGCACCGAATCCGCCACGTAGTCGGCCTGCGCGGCCTCGTCGCGCACCGAGACGAGGCGGGGCCGCTCGCCGGCATTCCGCTCCGACCAGAGATTTTTCGTGAAGCGCTCGCGGGCAAGCCCGATCACGGCATTGGCCGCGGCGAGGATCGCCTGCGTCGAACGGTAGTTCCGGTCGAGCGTGACGATCCGCGCCGGCGGCGCGAAGGCGGAAGGAAAGTCGAGGATGTTGCGGACCGTTGCGGCGCGGAAGGAATAGATCGACTGGGCATCGTCGCCGACGACGGCGAGGCCGCGCCCGTCGGGCTTCATGGCCAGGAGGATCGCCGCCTGGAGTGCGTTCGTGTCCTGGTACTCGTCGACGAGCACGTGGTCGAAGCGGCCGCCGATCTCGGCGGCGAATGCGGGCTCCGCGACGATCCCCGCCCAATAGAGGAGGAGATCGTCGTAATCGAGCACGTTCTGGCGCTGCTTGGCCTCGACATAGGCGGCGAAGAGCGCCTTGAGCTGCGGCTCCCACTCGCCGCACCAGGGAAAGGTTTCGGCCAGCACCTCGCCGAGCGGCGCCCTGGCATTGACCGCGCGCGAATAGATGGCGAGGCAGGTTCCCTTTCCCGGGAAGCGCTTCGGCAGCGAGGAGAGGCCGAGCTCGTGCCGGACGAGGCTCATCAGGTCGGCGGAATCCGCGCGGTCGTGGATCGTGAAATCGGGATCGAGCCCGATCGCGTGCGCATAGTCGCGCAGGAGCCTCGCGCCGACGGCATGGAAGGTGCCGGCCCAGTCGAGCCCGCCGGCGAGCGTTCCGCCGTCCTTGCCGAGCACCTCGGCCGCGATCCGCTCGACCCGCCGCGTCATCTCGCGCGCGGCGCGGCGGGAGAAGGTGAGAAGCAGGAGCCGGCGCGGATCGGCGCCGTCGACGATGAGCCGGGCGACGATATGGGCGAGCGTGCTCGTCTTCCCGGAGCCGGCGCCGGCGATGACAAGGAGCGGCCCGGGCGGCCCCGAGCCCGTGCCGGCGGCAAGGTCCACGGCCCGCCGCTGCTCCCCATTGAGTCCGGCGAGCCAGTCGAGGCGCTCCGGGGCGACCGAATCAGCAACCGCATCCATGCCGGAAGGAGGCACGGTTGGCGGGCGAACCGCAAATCCGCCGCGGCCCGCCCGATCGGGGAGGCACCCGGCGGCGGTCGGGATACCGCTTGCGGACGGCCGCAGCCGCCATCAACAATCCCCGTCACGCGGATGCAACATGGCCGCGGCAAGAGAAGAGCACGTTTCGGAAGGAGGCTCCAATGCATAGCGCGGCCCTGCCCGCCTTCCTCGCCGGCATCCTCGTCGCAGCCGGCGCCGCGCAGGCCGAGCCGGCAATCGGCGGGCTGCGCTACATCGGCAGGGCAACCGTCCCGAACGACGCGATGGTGGACGGAACGCTCGTCGGCGGTCTCTCCGGCCTCGCCTACGACCCGAAGACCGGCCTCTGGTACGTCCTCAGCGACGACCGCTCCGACAAGGCGCCCGCCCGCTTCTACGCGGCGGAGCTGACCTATGGCGGCGAGGCCTTCACCGAGGCCCGCATGGTCAGGGCCGTGACACTCAAGACTGCCGGGGGCCAGCCCTACCCGAACCGTAAGACGGGCGGCGACGTGCAGGATCCGGAATCGATCAGCATCGACCCGCAGACCGGCAATCTCTGGTGGGGAACGGAAGCCGACCGCAAGCTCGGCATCTCGCCGGCGGTCCACATTTCGACGCCCGAGGGCGCGGCGGCGGGCGAGATCGCCATGCCGGCGATGTTCACGGTCCATCCCGGAGAGGAGCGGGGCCCGCGCGACAATCTCGGATTCGAGGGCCTGAGCTTCTCGCCGGACGGACGATCGGTCTGGGTCGCGATGGAATCCGCGCTCTACGAGGACGGCCCGGTCGCGACGGTGGATGCCGGGACGACCGCCCGGCTCACGCGGATATCGCGCGACGGCGAGGTGATCGCGCAATACGCCTACCCGCTCGATCCGATCCAGGCGAAGCCCACCGGCAAGAGCGCCGATAACGGGCTCAGCGAATTCATCGCCCTCGACGACACGCGCGGCCTCGCTCTGGAGCGCTCGGGGGTCGAGGGCGCCGACGGCATCTGGACGCTCTACATCCGCGTCTACGAGACCGACACGGCGGGCGCCGCGGACGTGAAGGACGTGCCAGCCCTCGCCGGGACCGAGATCCGGCCCGTCTCGAAGCGGCTCGTCCTCGATCTCTCCAAGGATCCCGCGATCGGCCGCGTCGACAATATCGAGGCGATGAGCTTCGGTCCGCTATTGCCGAACGGGCATCGCAGCCTGGTGCTGGCATCGGACAACAACTTCAACCCGGCCAGCCAGGTCACGGAATTCCTGCTGTTCGACGTGCTGCCCTGAGGGGCTGGGCCCGTCTCCGCGCCCGAACGGCCTGCGGGGCGGCGGTCCGGGGCAAGCGTCAGTCCGCGCCGATTGCGCAAGCGAGAACGGCACCGGCATCGACGGACGTCCCGGAGCCGGCCCAGGCGACGAACTGGTCCGGGCGCACCAGGACGAGGTCCGCCTCGTAGCGCGCGCGCGCGCCGGAACGATCGTCCCGCACCACCGAGAGCGGGATGGACCGTGCGGCGGCGGCCGCCTCGAAGGCTTCGACGGCGCTCGGATCGGCATCGAAGGCGAGGAGCGTGAAGCCGGAGCCGAGCGCATCGAACACGCTCCGGCCGGAGGAAAGGGGCTGCGGCGCGAGGTGGTGGCCGGCCCGGGCCGCGAAGCTGTGCGAGCCGACCGCGCTGCAGGTCTCGCCCTGCCTACCCCACACGACCGACGACCCGCCATAGTTCGGCTCGAACGAATCGACCTCCGAGGGCGCCGCCGAGGCGCGCCCCTTCCAGGCGCGCTCGAACGCCGCCCGGTCCCGCTCCGGATCGTAGGCTTCGACGAAGGCGCGGTCGCTTTCGATCGCCTTCTCGATGAAGTCGCGCGCCGTCGATTCGAACACCGGGCGGCGCTCCTCGGTGTAGGAATCGAGGAGCCGCCCGCCCGCCCAGCCGCCAAGCGTCGCGGCGAGCTTCCAGCCGAGATTGGCGGCGTCCTCGAGGCCCGTATTGATGCCGTATCCGCCGTAGGGCGGATGGCTGTGCGCAGCGTCCCCGGCGATGAAGATGCGGCCGCTGCGATACGTGTCCGCGATCGCCACCCTGAGTTCCCAGAAGCCGATATGCTCGAACTCAACGTCGAACTCCGCGCCGAGCGCCTCGTGGAGGTGGCGGCGGAAGTCGAAATTGTCCTTCGTGGTGCCGGGCGGCACCGGCGCGTGGAAGAACCAGGTCGTGCCGAGGTCGACGCGGCCGAAGAACTTCCAGTAGCCGTGCAGGTCCGGGTGGATGATGTTGAAGTAGCACTTGCCGGGGAAGCCCGACAGAAGCGGATGGAGCCCGGCGGAGCGGAAGACGAGAAGGACCATCAGGCGATCGTGGTCGCGCCGCGTCTCGGTGATGCCGGCCTGCTCCCGGACCGTCGACCGGCTCCCGTCGCAACCGACGGCATAGGCGGCGCGCACGCTTCCCCGTCCCTCCCCGCCGCGCTCGGCGATCGCGAGCGAAACGCCCTCCCCGTCCTGCGTCACGGTTTCGACCGTCCAGCCGTAGAGCGTGCGGACGCTGGCGAGCTCGGCGACGCGCCGGCGGAGCACGGCCTCGGTGGCGTACTGGGGAAGCCGCTCGTTGTCGGTGAAGTAGAAGGGCCGCACCAGCTCGCGCTGCAGCCAGTCATGCGTGTAGCCGCCGAGCAGCGTGCGGTACGCCGTCAATCCGCCGATGCCGAATTCCGGCGGCACCGTTCGCGCGGCCCGGAGCGCCTTCTCCGCGCCCCAGAAGTGAAAATGCTCCATCGTCCGCTGGGTGAGATTCTGCCCCTTCGGAATCGGCTGCGGGCTCGAATAGCGCTCCACCAGCACGCATGCGACGCCGCGCTGCCCGAGCTCGATCGCGAGGCCGAGCCCGACGGGTCCGCCGCCGACGATCGCAACGTCCGCCGCAAACTCGGATCCGGCACCTGGTTCGCTCATCGTCGCCTCCGTTCCGGTGCGCCGCGACGATGGAGAGCGCATCTGGACATGTCAACGCCGATCTCAAATCTCGAGATTATTGCTCGGCGATCCGATCCGGCGGACCGGCGAGTTCCCTGCTCAGCGCCGCGGTCGCCTGCCGCACAGCGCCGGCGATCGCCTCGATTTCGGCGCCGCCCACGCGATTGCCCGCGATCGTGACGCAGATGCTCGCGACGGGAATGCGGCCGCCGTCGAAGACCGGTGCCGCGATACCGATCACGCCGGGCGTCACCTCGCCGTAGCAGACGGCCGCGCCCGCCCGCTTCACGCGGCGGAAGCTCTCGTAGATTTCCGCCGGGCCGGCGCCGAGCCCAAGGCTGCGCAGCTCGTCGAGATTCCCCGCGATCATCGGCATCAGCCGGCGCTTCGGCAGGAACGCCATGATCGAACGGGCGATCGCGCCGCGCACGAGCGCCATCGGGCGGCCGCGCGGATAGCTCGTGAGCGGGTCGGGCGTGGAGCATTCCGAGGCCACGCAGAGAATGCGGCTGCCATACCAGCGGACGAGGAGCACCGTGGCGGGATAGGTCCCGGCAAGGTCCCGCAGATAGCGAGCGCCGAGGAGCACGAGCGGATCCGACTTCCGCAGGAGATAGTCCATCTCGACCACCTTCGGGCCGAGCGTGAAGCCGGCATGCCGGCTCGAGGCGAGCAGGCCGGCCTCCTTCAGCATCTTCAGGTAGCGGTAGAGCGTCGGGCGGCTGTAGCCGAGCTCCGACATCAGCTCCTCGGGCGTCCATGCCAGGTGATCCTCGGAGAAGAGCTCCAGGATCGCGAGCACGCGCTCGAGCGTGTTGGCGGCCTTCACGGACGCTGCTCGCGGGCGCGCGCCGCTGCCGCAGCGCGCGCCGGCGGAGGAGACCGCCGGCGCCCTTTCCGGGACGGGCCCGGTCGCGCCAGTGCAGTGCCGGCTTGCCTCAGGCGGGCGCCCTCATTCCTTCCAGAGACCGACCTCCTTGTAGAACCGGATGGCGCCCGGATGGTACTCGGAGGGTGCGATTTCCCCCACCATCTCCTTCGGGTCGAAGGCGGCGAAGGGAGGGAAGGTCTGCACCAGCGCGTCCTTGTTCTCGTAGAGCACCTTCGTCATCTTGTAGACGTCCTCCTCGGAGGCATGCGTGCTCGTGAAGACGATCTGGGGATAGGCGAGGAACCACGCCTCCTCCTGCACGCCCGGATTGTTCTTGCCGGGCTTCATCCTGGTGAAGAACGCGACGGGCCAGAACTTGCGGACGGCCGCGAGGTTCTCCGGCGTGTTCTCGATCGGAAGCGCCCGCAGGCCGCCGACCGCCGCGTCGGCCTCGCGCACCTTGCCGGCGCTGTGGGCGAAGATGAAGCCGGCGGATTCGCCCGCCATGAAGGCATCGGCGCCCGCCACCACGCTCGGGACCTGCACCGGCCGCATGTCGGCGCGCGTGAGCCCGGCCGTGGCGTACATCGCGTCGAGCTGCGGCAGAATGGTCTGCTGCGCCGTATAGCCGTCCACCATCGGCTTGCCCTTGAGGTCCGCGATCGTCCTGATGTCGGAATCGGCGCGGACGAAGATCGCCTCCTTGAGCGGCATGATGAGCGCGACGAGCCGGAGATCGGGATTGACGCTGCCCGAGAACCATTCCCTCCCCTCGAGGGCGTAGTTCACCTCCTGCAGGTTCGCCACGCCGAACTCGATATCGCCGCTGGCGACCGCCGGGATGTACTGGTTGGGGCTCGTCGCCGGTTGGATGGTCGCATTGAGACCAGCCTTGTTCGCCGCGTTCGCCACCGCCGAACCGATATTGTGGAAGATCGAGCCGGGATTGGAGGTGGCGATCCCGACCGTCTGCGCCTGCGCCGCACCGGCGGATGCCAGGCCGAAGGCGATCACGGCTGCCGCAACGTGAAATTTCATTCTGTTCCTCCCTGGTCGTTTCCGCGGACGATCGCCCGGGATCGTCCGGAATCCCTGATGTTTGAGATTTTCGCTGATGATGCCTGCCGGGCCCGCGAACGACAAGACGCAATTCCGCCCCGCGGGATGAGTGGACCCGAGCCGCGAAGCGGCTTCCGCTCCCCTCGCCCGAGGCGTTAGGAGACGTCGCGGACGGACGGGAGGACTCTGCGTGAGCATCACCTATTTCGCCCTCGCGCTCGGCTGCCTTGCGCTCGGCGGCATCCTGAAGGGCGCGACCGGCGCCGGCGCGCCGATCGTGGTGGTGCCTGCACTTGCGATGCTCTTCGACGCGCAGTTCGCGGTGGCGATCATGATCCTGCCGAACCTCCTGACGAATGTCTGGCAGGCCTGGATCTATCGCCGGCATCACCTGCCCTGGCGCTTCCTCGTCCTCTTCACGGGCGCCGGCGGGGTCGGAGTCGTCGCCGGCTCCTACATGCTCGCGAGCCTGCCCCAGGACCTGCTCTCGGTCGTCGTGGCGCTCGCCGTGTTCCTCTATGTCGGGATCCGCTTCCTGCGGCCCGACTGGGTCGTCGACTATGCGAGCGCGCTCCGGCTCTCCCTGCCCGTCGGCCTCGTGGCCGGGCTTCTCCAGGGCGCGTCCGGCATTTCCGCGCCCGCCTCGCTTTCGTTCCTCAACGCGATGCGGCTGGAGCGGGAGACCTTCATCTCCACGGTCGCGGTGCTCTTCCTCACGGTGACCGCAATTCAGCTGCCGGCGCTCGGCGCCCTCGGCGTCATGACCCCGGACCGCATCCTCGGCAGCGCGGCCGCGCTCGTGCCGATCGTCGCCTTCATGCCGGTCGGCGCGAAGCTCGCCGAGCGCTTCTCCAGGCGGGTCTTCGACAACGTGATCCTCGGCCTTCTCGCATTCGTGGCGCTCAAGCTGGTGGCCGATTCCCTGCTCTGAGAGCGGTCCGCGCGTTCTGATCGAGATCAATGCCGGCGGGCCGACGCCACGCTTTTCTCCAAAAGGTCGCCGCAGGGCGGCTATTATCGTGTCGCGCCGCGCCCTTGCTCCGGACGAACCCCTTGAACGCCGCCGCCCCTGTCCTCCGCCGTGATCCGCCGCCTTGCGGCCGCTGCGGCACGGGAGTAGCGCCATGAAGCGGGCCGGACGATCCGCCGGGGCTGCGGCGAACGCGGACGGCACCGTCCGGTCCGTGCGCGGCGCCGTCGTCGACGTGACGTTTCCTCCCGGCGCGTTGCCGGCGATCGAGGAGGCGCTGCTGATCCGGGCCGCAGGACGGGACCCCGTCCTGGCGGAAGTCCAGTCCCATCTCGACGAACGGACCGCGCGCACGATCGCGCTCGACGCCACGATCGGGATGAAGCGCGGCGACACGGTCGCGGCGACGGGCGGTCCGATCACCGTGCCGGTCGGCGACGAAGTGCTCGGCCGCCTCCTCGACGTGACCGGCCGGGCGGGCGACGGCAAGGGCGACCTGCCGCCCGGGACCCGCCGCCGTCCGATCCACCGCGAGCCGCCGCCGCTTTCGGCCCAGTCGGGCGCGACCGACCTCTTCGAGACGGGAATCAAGGTGATCGATCTCCTCGCGCCGCTCGCGCAGGGCTCGAAGGCCGCCATGTTCGGGGGCGCCGGCGTCGGCAAGACGGTGCTCGTCATGGAGCTCATCCACGCGATGGTCGCGAGCTACCAGGGCATCTCCGTCTTCGCCGGCGTGGGCGAGCGTTCGCGCGAGGGACACGAGATGCTGCTCGACATGACGCGCTCCGGCGTGCTCGACCGCACGGTGCTCGTCTACGGCCAGATGAACGAGCCGCCGGGCGCGCGCTGGCGCGTGCCGCTCTCGGCCCTCACGATCGCGGAGTTCTTCCGCGACGAGCGGCACCAGAACGTGCTGCTCCTGATGGACAACATCTTCCGCTTCGTGCAGGCGGGCGCGGAGGTCTCCGGCCTGCTCGGCCGGCTTCCCTCCCGCGTCGGCTACCAGCCCACGCTCGCGAGCGAAGTGGCGGCGCTCCAGGAGCGCATCGCCTCGGTCGGCCCGGCCTCGGTCACCGCGATCGAGGCGGTCTACGTCCCCGCCGACGACTTCACCGACCCGGCGGTGACGACCATCGCCGCCCATATCGACAGCATGGTCGTGCTGTCGCGCGCGATGGCGGCGGAGGCCATGTACCCCGCGGTCGACCCGATCGCCTCGTCCTCCGTCCTGCTCGACGCGGCGACGGTCGGCGAGGAGCATGTCCGCGTCGCGACCGAGACGCGCCGGGCGCTGGAGCACTACCGCGAGCTCCAGGACGTGATCTCGCTCCTCGGCATGGAGGAGCTCGGCGCGGAGGATCGCCGGATGGTGGAGCGCGCCCGCCGGCTGCAGCGCTTCCTGACGCAGCCCTTCAGCGTGGCGGAAGCCTTCACCGGCGTGCCGGGCCGGTCCGTCGCCGTTGCCGACACGATTGCCGGCTGCCGGGCGATCCTCGACGGCGAGTGCGACGGCTGGCGGGAGAGCTCGCTCTACATGGTCGGCACGCTCGCCGAAGCGAAGGAGAAGGAGGAGGCCGCGCAGAAGGGCGCCGCCGCCCCGGCCGCCGGAAAGGGCGCAGGATGAGAAGCGGCATCCGTCTCTCGATCACGACGCCCGCCGCCGTGCTGGTGGAGAGCGACGGCGTGCGCGCCGTCCGCGCCGAGGACGAGAGCGGCAGCTTCGGGATCCTGCCCGGGCACGCGGATCTCCTCACCGTGCTGCCGGCCTCGGTCGTCCGGTGGATCTCCGGCGACGGCGGCGCACATTATTGCGCCGTCCAGGGCGGCGTGATGACGGTCTCGGAGGGCGGGCGCGTCGCGATCGCCTGCAGGAACGGCACGATCGGCGCCGATCTGCCCACGCTCGTGCGCGAGGTCGAGCGGCTCCGCGCCGCGGAAGCCGATGCCGATCGGAACGCGCGGGTGGAGCACCTGCGTCTCCACGCCCGCGCGGTCCGCCAGCTCACGCGCTATCTCCGCCCGGGCGGCCCGCGCGAGCCGGCTGCCGACCTCTTCGGGAGCGATGCGTCATGAGCGGGCCCGACGGATCCGAACGTCCCGACCCGCTTGCGGAGGCGGCGCGCCGCACCGCCGAGCGATCGCAGCGGCAGGCGGCCGATCCCGAACCCTCGCTCGGCTCGCGGCTCGGCCAGATCGGCGTGCTCGGCTGGGCGATCGTGGTGCCGACCCTGCTCGGGCTTCTGCTCGGACGTTATCTCGACCGGCTCCTCGGCACCGGAATCACGCTTTCGGCCGCCTTCATCATGATTGGCGCGGCGATCGGCCTCTGGTCGGCCTGGAAATGGATGCACCGCCATGACTGACCTTTCGTCGCTGCTGCCGTCCGGGCCCGGCGGTGCTTCCGCCGGAGCTTCTGCAGCCGCGCTCGCCTTCGCCGCCGGGCTGCTGCTCGGCGCGTTCCATTTCGGTTCGCTCTGGTGGAACGCGCGCGCCTTCGCCGAAGGCGCCTGGCTCCGCGCGGCCGCCCTGCAGATCCTGCGCTTCGCGGTGCTCCTCGCCGCGCTCGGGGCGCTCGCCGTCCAGGGCGCGCTCCCCCTGCTCGCCGGCGGGCTCGGACTCGTCGTGATGCGTCCGGTCGCGACGAGACTGGCGGGAGGCACGTCTTGGACTCGCCGCTGACGCTCGCCCCGGTCTTCTCGATCGGGCCCGTGCCGATCACGGAGCCGGTTCTCGTCACCTGGGCGATCATCGCGCTGCTCGGCGGGCTCTCCGCGCTCGCGACGCGCCGGCTCGCCCTCGTGCCCTCGAGGAGCCAAACCGTGCTGGAAATCGTCGTCGGAGCCATAGACGGACAGATCCGGGACACGATGCAGGTCGATCCGGCACCCTACCGGGCCCTCATCGGCACCATCTTTCTCTACGTGCTCGTCGCGAACTGGTCTTCGCTCGTGCCGGGCGTCGAGCCGCCGACGGCGCATCTGGAGACGGATTCGGCGCTGGCGCTCATCGTCCTCTGCGCGACGATCGGATTCGGCGTCGCGAGCCGCGGCCTGCGCGGCTATCTCAAGACCTTCGCCGAGCCGACCTGGGTGATGATCCCGCTCAATCTCATCGAACAGATCACCCGCACCTTCTCGCTCGTCGTCCGCCTGTTCGGCAACATCATGAGCGGCGTCTTCGTGATCGGGATCGTCCTCTCGCTTGCCGGATTGCTGGTGCCGATCCCGCTGATGGCGCTCGACCTCCTGACCGGGGCCGTGCAGGCCTACATCTTCGCGGTGCTCGCGACCGTCTTCATCGGCGCCACGCTCCGCGAGGCGCAACCGGCGCCGAGGCCGGCGACGCCGAAGGGCCCCGATGCGCCGGAAAACCAAAGGAGCACGCCATGAACCTCGTCGAGATCGTCAGCATCCTCGCGGCAGCGCTCGCCGTCTCGTTCGGCGCGATCGGCCCGGCGCTCGCCGAAGGCCGCGCCGTCGCCGCGGCGATGGACGCCATCGCACGCCAGCCCGAGGCGGCCGGCACCCTGTCCCGCACGCTCTTCGTCGGCCTCGCCATGATCGAGACGATGGCGATCTACTGCCTCGTGATCGCGCTCCTCGTCCTCTTCGCCAACCCGTTCGTGCAATAGGCCTTCCGAGCGATGCGGATCGACTGGTGGACGATCGGGCTGCAGACGGTGAACGTCCTCGTCCTGGTCTGGATTCTCAGCCGCTTCCTGTTCCGCCCGATCGCCGGGATCGTCGCGGCGCGGCAGGCCGAGACGGCGAAGCTCATGGAGTCGGCCCGCGCCGCCCGGGCGGCGGCCGACCGCGAACGCGAAGCGGCCGCGGCGGAGCGCGGGCGGATCGCCGCCTCGCGGAGCGATCAGCTGAAATCCGCCGCGGCGGAGGGCGACCGCGAGAAGACGGCGATCCTCGCCGCCGCGCGCGCGGAGGCCGAGAAGCTTCGGAGCGAGGCGGAGGCGGAGATCGCGAAGAGCCGGAAGGCGGCCGACGCGGAGGCGGAGAAGCGGGCGAGCCGCCTCGCCGTCGACATTGCGGGCAAGCTGCTGGCGCGGCTGCCGCGGGAGGCCCAGGTGACGCCCTTCGTGGACGGGCTCGCCGAGGCGCTCTCGAAACTGCCGCCGGCCAGCCGCGCAAGCCTTGACGAGCCCGGCGCGATCCTGGTCAAGGCGCCGCGGGCGCTCGACGCGGCGGAAACGGCCGCGCTCGGGGATGCGCTCGGCCGCGCGCTCGGTCGGAAGCCGGACATCCGCATCGAGACCGACGCGGCGCTGATCGCGGGGCTCGAGCTCGAGGCGCCCCACGCCATCGTCCGGAACAGCCTCCGCGCCGATCTCGACCGGATCGCCGGGGCGCTCACCGGGACCGGGGCGGGCCATGCCGGATAGCGGGGCGGACTGGCTGGCGCGGAGCCGTGACGTGCTGCGGCGGACAGCTCTGGTTCCGGAGGCGGCCTCGATCGGGCGGGTCGAGGAGGTGGGCGACGGCATTGCGCGGATCTCCGGCCTGCCCGACGTGAAGCTCAACGAGCTCCTCCGGTTCGAGGGCGGCCGCGCCGGCTTCGCGATGACGCTCGACGCCGATGCGATCTCCGCCGTCCTCCTCGACGAAGGCGCCGCGATCGAGGCGGGCTCGCGGGTGACCGGAACGGGCGCGGTGGTGCGGGTGCCGGTCGGCGAGGGGCTGCTCGGCAGGGTGGTCGATCCGCTCGGGCGGCCGCTCGACCGCCAGGATCCCGTCGCCGCCGCGGAATACCGGCCGATCGAGCGGCCGGCGCCCGCGATCATCGACCGCGACCTCGTCACCGAGCCGGTCGGCACGGGCCTGCTGGTGATCGATGCCCTCTTCCCGCTCGGGCGCGGACAGCGCGAGCTCATCATCGGCGACCGCGCCACCGGCAAGACCGCGATCGCCGTCGATACGATGATCAGCCAGAAGCACGCCGACCTCGTCTGCGTCTACGTCGCCGTCGGCCAGCGCGCGACCGCGGTCGAACGGGTGCTGGAGGCTGTCCGCAGCGCCGGCGCGCCGGAGCGATGCATCTTCGTGGTCGGCGAGGCCTCCGCCTCGCCCGGCCTGCAATGGATCGCCCCGTTCGCCGGCTTCACCATGGCGGAATATTTCCGCGACCGCGGCGGCCATGCGCTGGTCGTCGTCGACGACCTGACGAAGCACGCGGCCACGCACCGGGAGCTTGCGCTCCTCACGCATGAGCCGCCCGGCCGCGAAGCCTATCCGGGCGACATCTTCTACCTTCATGCCCGGCTGCTGGAGCGCGCGGCGAAGCTCTCGAAGGCGCTCGGCGGCGGGTCGCTCACCGCCCTGCCGATCGCGGAGACCGACGCCGGCAATCTTTCCGCCTATATCCCGACCAACCTCATCTCGATCACGGACGGGCAGATCGTCCTTGATTCGCGCCTCTTCGCGGCGGACCAGCGGCCGCCGGTGGACGTGGGGCTGAGCGTGAGCCGGGTCGGCGGCAAGGCGCAGCATCCGGCGCTGCGCGCCGTCTCCGGGCGCGTCCGGCTCGACTATGCGCAGTTCCTGGAGCTCGAGACCTTCACGCGCTTCGGCGGCATCTCGGATACGCGGATCAAGGCGCAGATGGCGCGCGGCGAGCGCATCCGTGCCCTTCTCGCGCAGCCGCGTCTCGCGCCGCTGCGGCTCGCCGACGAGGTCGCCCTCCTCGCCGCGCTGGCGGACGGCGCTCTCGACGGGCTTCCGCCCGAGGCGCTTCCGGACCTGAGGGCGCGGACCGCCCGCGCCCTCGACGGCGTTGCGGCGGATGCCGTCGCGACGCTTGCGGCAGGCGGCGAACTGGACGGCGCGGGACGCACGGCGCTCGTCGATGCGATCCGGTCGCTCGCCGCCGAAGCAGCGCCCGGCAGACCCGAGCGGCCGGCCCCGCCATGACCGACCGGCTGCGCGAGGTCGAGGCCCGGATCGGCAATCTCCGCCAGCTCTCCGCCGTCATCACGGCCATGCGCGGGATCGCGGCAGCCCATTCGCGCGAGGCGGAGGCCCAGCTCGCGGGCATCCGCACCTATGCCGCCACGATCGGCAGCGCGATCGGCGAGGCGCTGGCCTTCCTGGCGCAACAGCCCCGCACCGGCGCCGAGGGAAGCGCGAACGGCCATCTCATTCTCGCGCTCTGCGCGGAGCAGGGATTCGCCGGCACCTTCAGCGAACGCGTGCTCGACGCCGCGGCCCCTCTCCTGTCGCAAGCGGACGACCGCGGGGCGGAGCTCCTGCTCGTCGGCGAGCGCGGGCTGATCCTGACCGAGGAACGCGCGCTCCCCGTCGGCTGGTCGGCTCCGATGGCAGCCCATAGCAGCCAGGTCGCCGCGCTCGCGGACCGGATCGTGGACGCGCTCTACGAGCGGATCGAGGCAGGCCGGGCTGCGCGCGTGACGGTGGTCCATGCCAGGCCGGCCTCGGCCGCGGCCTTCGAGATCGCCACCAAGATCCTGATCCCGTTCGATTTCGCCCGGTTTCCGCTGCCGCCCAAAGCGACGGCGCCGCTGATAACGCTCCCGCCCCAGCGCCTCATCGCCCGGCTCGCCGAGGAATACGTCTTCGCGGAGCTCTGCGAGGCGCTCATGCAGTCTTTCGCGGCGGAGAACGCGGCGCGGATGCAGGCGATGATCGCCGCCCGCGCCAACATCGCCGAGAAGCTCGACGGCCTGCTCGGCCAGTCCCGGCTCCTCCGGCAGGAGGAGATCACCAACGAGATCATCGAGCTCGCCGGGACCCGGAGCAGCGGCTGAGCCGCGTGCGCCGGCTCGTCCGCCGGTCAGGCCGGCGCGACGGCATCCGGTTCGATGACGATCTCGATCCGCTCCGCCGCAAACCGCGTCTCGGAATAGTGGACGGGGACGCCCTCGGCGTCCTCGTTGAGCGCCTCGGCGAGGAGGATCGCCGCGCCGGGCGCGAGATCGAGCCGCCGGCTCATCGCCGCATCGGCGGTTCGCGCCGTCACGCGGGTCCAGCGCCGCCAGTAATCGTCGACGCCGTGGCGCGCGAGCGCGGACGTGATCGAGCCGGTCTCGGCATAGGCGTCGACGAGACGCGGGAACCGCGCGGCGGGAAACCAGCTCACGGCATTCGAAATCGGCACGCCGTCGGCCACGCCGAGCGTCTCGATGCGCACGAGCTCGGCTCCCTTCTCGACCCGGAGGAGCTCGGCGAGCCACTCGCCCGCCGGTTCGCCCCCGCTCTCCAGAAGCCGCCCGGCCGGCGCGCGCGCCTGCCGGCTGACGATTTCGGAGAAGCGGGTGCGGCGGCCGATCGGATAGGCCAGGCGCTCGCCGAGAACGAAGGTGCCGCGCCCGTGGTCCGAGCGCACGAGCCCCTCCGCCGCGAGCGTCGCGACGGCGCGGCGAAGCGTGTGCCTGTTCACGCCGAAGCGCGCCGCGAGCGCCGATTCCGGCGGCAGCGCGGTTCCGGCCGGCCAGGCGCCGGCATCCAGCTCGGCACGGAGCGCATCGGCGATCTGCTTCCACAGCGAGACCCCGGCCGACCGCTTCACGACATCTCCCTCGAAAATCGTCGTCTCCGTCATGGCAGTGTCAGGAACGCTCTGATAAGGTGCGCTTGTCTAGAACACTATACAAGTGCAGGCGGCATGGCATCAGAATCGCGGAACGAGCGGCCGGACCGGAAGGGCGCTTTGGCGATCCTCGCGCGCGCGACCGCCGGCGAGCTCGATGCGGCCTGGGCGGCGCTCGACGACGCTCCGGACTTGGAGGTCGTGCGCGCTCCGGAATTCGGCCTCGTCATGGCGCGCGGCCGTATCGGGGGCGGCGGCGGAGCCTTCAACATCGGGGAGGTCGCGGTGACGAGGGCCGTCGTGCGCGCCTCGACGGGCGAGGTCGGCTACGGCAACGTGCTCGGCCGGGACCGCGCCCGCGCGCTCCTCGTCGCGCGCTTCGACGCGCTCTGGCAGTCCGCGCGCCATCGCCGCCGGGTCGAGGAGAGCCTGCTTCAGCCGGTGGCGAGGCGGGCGGAAGCGGAGGACGCGGCGCTCCGCGGCAAGGCTGCCGCCACGCGGGTCAACTTCTTCACCATGGTGCGGGGAGAGGATTGATGGCTCCCGATGCGCTGAGCGGCGGCTTCGCCGATCCGGGCCGGCAGTCGCAGGCCGTGTTCCGCGCGCTCCTCGATGCGATGGCCCGGCCGGGAACGACGGCACGGCTCGGGCAGGGCGTGCGCCCTCCCCCGCCGCTCAATCCGGCCGCCGGCGCCGTTCTCGCAACGCTCGCCGACGAGGACACGCCGGTCTTCCTCGACGCCCGGCTCTCGGCGCAGGGCGCGGTTGCGGACTGGCTCGGCTTCCACACCGGCGCGCCGATCGTCTCCGACCCCGCCGAAGCCGCCTTCGCCGCGATCGCCGATCCCGAGGGCATGCCGCCGCTTGCCGCATTCCGGCTCGGCAGCGACGAATATCCCGACCGCTCGACCACGCTCGTCCTCCAGGTCGACGGCTTCGGCGGGCCGCTCCCCCTCGTGCTTGCGGGCCCCGGCATCGCGCGCGCGGCGGAGCTTCGCCCGCATCCCCTGCCCGCCCGCTTCGCCGAGGAGCTCCGCGGCAACCGCGCGCTCTTCCCGCGCGGCGTCGACATCGTGCTTGCGGCAACCGATGCGATCGCCGCTCTGCCGCGCGCCGTCCGCCTGATCGATGCCGGAGACCTCCCGTGTACGTAGCGGTCAAGGGCGGCGAGACCGCGATCCGCAACGCGCACCGGCTGCTTGCGGAGAGGCGGCGGGGCGACCGCAGCGTGCCGGCGCTCACCGTCGACCAGATCCTCGAGCAGCTCACGCTCGCCGTCGACCGCGTGATGTCGGAAGGCTCGCTCTACGACCGCCGGCTCGCGGCGCTCGCCATCAAGCAGGCGCGCGGCGACCTGATCGAGGCGATCTTCCTCGTCCGGGCCTATCGCACGACGCTTCCCCGCTTCGGCGCGAGCCTGCCGATCGAGACCTCGCGGATGCTCGTCGAGAGGCGGATCTCCGCCACCTTCAAGGACCTGCCGGGCGGCCAGCTGCTCGGCCCGACATTCGACTACACCCACCGCCTGCTCGACCCGGACCTTGCGGAGGACCGCGAGCCCGAGCCGGCCGAGACGGCGGACCCGCCGGAGGATCGGGCGATCCCCCGCGTCACCGACCTCCTCGGACGGGACGGGCTCATCGAGCCGGATGGCGGAGCGACCGAGGAGGCGCCGGGCGACCTCACGCGCGGGCCGCTCGCCTTCCCGGCCGGGCGCGATCTCCGGCTCCAGGCGCTCGCGCGCGGCGACGAGGGCTTCCTGCTGGCGCTCGGCTATTCGACGCAGCGCGGCTATGCGCGCACCCATCCCTTCGCCGCGGAGATCCGACTGGGCGAGGTGGCGATTGAGATCGCGGTTCCGGGCCTCGATTTCCCGGTCGCGATCGGGCGGATCCAGGTCACGGAATGCCAGATGGTGAACCAGTTCAGGGGCAGCGCCGAGGCCCCGCCGCAATTCACCCGCGGCTACGGCCTCGTCTTCGGGCATTGCGAGCGGAAGGCGATGGCGATGGCACTCTGCGACCGGGCGCTGAGGGCCCGCGAGCTCGGCGAGGACCTGACCGCGCCCGCGCAGGACGAGGAATTCGTGCTCTCGCATGCCGACAACGTGCAGGCGACCGGCTTCGTCGAACATCTGAAGCTGCCGCATTACGTGGACTTCCAGGCCGAGCTCGAGCTCCTGCGCCGGCTCCGCGCCGAGTTCGACGAACGCCGGGCGGACGACGCGTCCGACGAGCGGGAGGCGGCCGAATGAGCGCGCCGGCCGTCCCCGCCGCCTACAACTTCGCCTATCTCGACGAGCAGACGAAGCGGATGATCCGCCGCGCCATCCTGAAGGCGGTGGCGATCCCGGGCTATCAGGTGCCGTTCGCCAGCCGCGAGATGCCGATGCCCTATGGCTGGGGCACCGGCGGCGTCCAGGTGACCGCCGCCATCATCGGCGCCGACGACGTGCTGAAGGTGATCGACCAGGGCGCCGACGACACGACGAACGCGGTCTCGATCCGCGCCTTCTTCGCCAAGACGGCCGGCGTCGCCACCACGACCCGGACCGCCGATGCGACCATCATCCAGACCCGGCACCGCATCCCCGAAACCGCGCTGAAGGCGGGGCAGATCCTCGTCTTCCAGGTGCCGATCCCGGAGCCGCTCCGGTTCCTGGAGCCGCGCGAGACGGAGACGCGGACGATGCATGCGCTCGAGGAATACGGCCTGATGCACGTGAAGCTCTACGAGGACATCGCGCGCCACGGCCATATCGCGACGACCTACGCCTATCCGGTGAAGGTCGAGGGCCGCTACGTGATGGACCCTTCGCCGATCCCGAAATTCGACAATCCGAAGCTCGGCGACAGCCCGGCTCTGCAGCTCTTCGGCGCCGGGCGGGAGAAGCGGATCTACGCGATTCCGCCGCATACCCGGGTGGAAAGCCTGGATTTCGAGGACCATCCGTTCGAGGTGCAGCGCTTCGCAGAGCCCTGCGGGCTCTGCGGCGCGACGGGCGCCTATCTCGACGAGGTGATCCTCGACGACCGGGGAAATCGGCTCTTCGTATGCTCGGACACGGATTTCTGCGAGGAGCGCCGGCGGGCCGGCCATTGCGGCGCCAAGGCCGCAGCCATGGAGCCGACGTCGTGACGGCGTCGATCCGCGTGGCGGACGAGGCGGACCTTCCCGGCGTGCTCGCGCTCTATGCCCAGCCCGCCCTCGACAACGGCAACGTCCTGCCGCTCGAGGCGGCGAAGGCGGTCTTCGCGCGCTTCGCCGCCTATCCGGACTACCGCCTCTTCGTGGCGGTCGAGGACGGCGCCGGCGGCGAGGCGATCGTCGGAACCTATGCCCTCCTGGTGATGGACAATATCGGCCATCTCGGCACGCCCTCGGCCATCATCGAGGACGTCGCGGTGGCGCCCGGCCGCCAGGGCGAGGGCATCGGCCGCGCCATGATGGCCCACGCCATCGAGGAGGCCCGGGCCCGCGGCTGCTACAAGGCGGTGCTCTCGTCGAACGCCAGGCGCGAGGCCGCCCACGCCTTCTACGAGGGCATCGGCTTCACGCGCCACGGCTACAGCTTCCGGGTCGAACTGGAGCCGACGGCATGAGCGAGGACGACACGCCGCTTCTCCGGGCCGAAGCCGTCACCCGCCTCTACGGCGCACGCATCGGCTGCCGGGACGTCTCCTTCGCGCTCTGGCCGGGCGAGGTGCTCGCAATCGTGGGCGAATCCGGCTCCGGGAAGACCACGCTGCTGAACTGTCTCGCCGGCCGGCTGCCTCTCACGGCGGGCATCGTCCGCTACCGCATGCGGGACGGCGAGAGCCGCGATCTCGCGCGCCTCGGCGAGGCGGAGCGGCGCTTCCTGATGCGCACCGATTGGGGCTTCGTGCACCAGAACCCGGCCGACGGCCTGCGCATGACGGTCTCGGCGGGCGCCAATGTGGGCGAGCGCCTGATGGCGGTCGGCGAGCGCCATTACGGCCGCATCCGCGGCACCGCCGAGAGCTGGCTGAGGCGCGTCGAGGTGCCCGCGGACCGCATCGACGACGATCCGAGAAGCTTCTCCGGCGGCATGCGGCAACGCCTGCAGATCGCGCGCAACCTCGTCACCGCGCCCCGCCTCGTCTTCATGGACGAGCCGACCGGAGGCCTGGACGTCTCCGTGCAGGCCAGGCTCCTCGACCTAATCCGCGCGCTCGTCGCCGATCTCGGCATGGCGGCACTCGTCGTCACGCACGATCTCGCCGTCGCGCGGCTCCTGTCGCACCGCATGATGGTGATGAAGGAGGGCGCGGTCGTCGAGGAGGGTCTCACCGACCGGGTGCTCGACGACCCCCGCCATCCCTACACCCAGCTCCTCGTCTCCTCGATCCTGCAGGTCTGACGCATGATCCCGGCGCTCGAACTCGCATCCGTCGCCAAGAGCTTCACGATGCATCTGCGCGGCGGCATCCATCTGCCCGTGGTCCGGGACGTCTCCTTCGCCGTCATGCCGGGCGAATGCATCGCACTCGGCGGCCCCTCCGGAGCGGGCAAGAGCTCGATCCTGAAGATGGTCTACGGCAGCTACGGGGTGGAGGACGGCGCGATCCGCGTTCTCCACCGGGGCGCCGCCGTCGACCTCGCGCGCGCCGCGCCGCGCGAGGTGCTGGCGATCCGGAAGGAGAGCGTCGGCTATGTGAGCCAGTTCCTGCGCGTCGTGCCGCGCGTGCCGGCGCGCGAGATCGTCGCCGAGCCGCTCGTCGCGCGCGGGCTGGAGCGGAGCGCCGCGCTGGTGCGCGCCGATGCGCTGCTCGCGCGCCTCAACCTCCCCGAACGGCTCTGGAACCTGCCGCCGGCCACCTTTTCGGGCGGCGAGCAGCAGCGCGTGAACATCGCGCGCGGCTTCGCGGCCGGGCACCCGCTCCTTCTCCTCGACGAGCCGACGGCCTCGCTCGACGCGGCCAACCGCGACGTGGTCGTCGGGCTCATCCGCGAGGGCAAGCGGAACGGGACGAGCTTCCTCGGCATCTTCCACGACGCGGAGGTGCGCGAGGCGGTGGCGGACCGCGTGATCGACGTCGCGGCCTTCGCGCCGAGGGCGGCGGCATGAGCGCGCCACGCCTCGGACCGGAGCCCATCGTCGCGGAAAGCGCGAAGGTGAAGGACTCCACGCTCGGCCGCTACACCGAGATCGGCGAGCGCACGCAGCTCAGCGACACCAGCTTCGGCGACTACAGCTACATCATGGAGGACGGCCAGGTCGTCTTCGCCGAGATCGGCAAGTTCTGCTCGATCGCGGCGAACGTGCGGATCAACGCGACGAACCACCCGACCTGGCGCGCGAGCCAGCACCACTTCACCTACAGGTCGGCCGACTACTTTCCCGACGCCGACTTCGACGCCGAGCTCTTCGCGTGGCGGCGCGTGAACGCCGTCAGGATCGGGCCGGACGTCTGGATCGGGCACGGCGCCATCATCCTGCCCGGCGTCAGGATCGGCACCGGCGCGGTGATCGCGGCGGGCGCGGTCGTCACCCGCGAGGTGGGCGCCTACGAGATCGCCGCCGGCGTCCCCGCCCGGCCGATCAAGCGGCGCTTCCCGGTCGGCGTCGCCGGCCGGCTGGAACGGCTCGCATGGTGGGACTGGCCGCATGAAGCGCTCCGCGGCGCGCTGCAGGACTTTCGTCATCTTCCGGTCGAGGCGTTCATCGAGAAGTACGAAAACCGCGTGCCTTCGCAGGGATTTGCCCGGCCGGACGCAGGCTTCCTCGCCGACTCGCAATCGTCATGAATCCGCAATCGAGCCGACAAGAGCGACTGCTAGGCACGTCCTGAAGCAAGTGCCCGGCACCGGGCAGGTGAGGTCCATGCCCGCTCTCTCAGTCGAACGCCTCTCGAAACGATTCGGCAGGACGTACGCGCTTTCCGAAATCGGCTTCACGGTCGAGCCGGGAGAGATGGTGGCGCTGATCGGTGCCTCCGGGTCGGGCAAGTCGACGCTCATCCGCCACATCGCGGGCCTCGAACGCGGAAACGGCGGGAACGGCCGCATCACCGTTGAAGGCCGGGTGATGCAGCAGGGCGGGAAGCTTTCGCCCGAGGCGCGCGCGATCCGCCGCCACATCGGCGTGGTGTTCCAGCAGTTCAACCTGATCGGCCGCCTGCCGGTCCTGACCAACGTCCTCATCGGCTGCCTGGGGCGCGTCCCCGCCTGGCGCGGCACGCTCGGCTGGTTCGCGCGAAGCGAGCAGGAGACCGCGGTCCGCGCCCTCATGCGGGTCGGGATCGCCGAGACGGCGCGCCGCCGCGCCTCCACCCTCTCCGGCGGCCAGCAGCAGCGGGCGGCGATCGCCCGCGCGCTGGTGCAGGGCGCGAAGCTCCTGATCGCGGACGAGCCGATCGCCTCGCTCGACCCGGCTTCGGCGAAGCGCGTGATGGAGGCGCTCGCCGACATCAACCGCGTGGACGGGATCACCGTGATCGTCTCGCTCCATCAGGTGGACTACGCCCGGCTCTTCTGCCCGCGCACGATCGCGCTGCGCGCCGGCGAGATCGTCTATGACGGCCCGTCCGAAGTGCTCACCGACGCCTTCCTCCGCGAGATCTACGGCGAGGCGAGCGAAGAGCTCGTGCTTGCCGGCACCCCGGCCGCGCAGAAGCGGCCGCGGCCCGTCGCCGTGCCGATGGCGCAGGCGCTGGCCACGACCTGAATTCCGCCAGGGGGCGGGAAGCTAGAGGAGAAGACCATGAACGCATTCGCCAGGGGTCTCGCCGCGGCGGGCCTCGCCGTCGCGCTGACGGCCGGCAGCGCCGCCGCCGAGACCAAGGAGCTGAACTTCGGCATCATCTCGACCGAATCGCAGCAGAACCTGAAGGGCATCTGGATTCCCTTCCTGGACGCGATGTCCACGAAGACCGGCATGAAGGTGAACGCCTTCTTCGCCTCCGACTATGCCGGCGTCATCGAGGGCATGCGCTTCGGCAAGGTCGACGTCGCGTGGTTCGGCAACAAGTCGGCGATGGAAGCGGTCGACCGGGCCGACGGCGAGATCTTCGCGCAGTCGGTCGATTCGGAAGGCAATCCCGGCTACTGGTCGCTGCTCCTCGCCAATGTCGACAGCCCGCTTTCCTCGCTCGACGACGTCCTGAAGTGCGACAAGTCGCTCGACTTCGGCATCGGCGACCCGAATTCCACCTCCGGCTTCCTGGTCCCGACGACCTTCGTCTTCGCCAAGAACGGCGTCGACCCGAAGACCTGCTTCAAGACGGTGCGGAACGCCAACCACGAGACGAACCTGATGGCGGTCGCCAACAAGCAGGTCGACGTCGCCACCAACAACACCGAGAACCTGCGCCGGCTCGAGAAGACCAATCCGGAAGCCGCCAAGAAGGTGAAGGTGATCTGGCAGTCGCCGCTGATCCCGTCCGATCCGATCGTCTGGAACAAGAAGCTCGACGACGAGACCAAGGAGAAGCTCATGAGCTTCTTCATGAGCTACGGCCGACAGGGCACGCCGGAGGAGGTCGAGGCGGCGCGGAAGGTGCTCGCCGGCCTGCAGTGGGCGCCGTTCCGGCCCTCTTCCGACGCGCAGCTCTATCCGATCCGGATCATGGAGATCACCAAGCAGATGTTCCAGGTCGAGGCGGACGACAAGCTGTCGGCCGAGGACAAGAGCGCGCAGCTCGAGACGCTCAAGGCCGAGAAGGCCAAGTATGAAGGCCTGATGGCCAAGATCCCGCAGGCCTGACGCCAGCAGGACGGCGCGGCGGCGCGCACCGCGCCGCCGCAGCACCCCGACCCCACCATGCAAGACACGTCATCGACCGCCGCCGTCGTGCTCCCCCCGCGCGACTGGGGCAGAACCGCCTTCAACTGGCTGGTCTGGGGCGGGCTCTTCGCCGCGCTCGCCTGGAGCTACGAACCGGCCGAGGTCTTCCGGTTCGTCAATCTCTTCACCGACGCGGGCAACATGGCCGAATATGCCCGCGGCTTCCTGCAGCCGAAATTCGCCGATCTCGACTATTACGTCGGGGAGGTGATCCTGACCGTCCAGATCGCGATCTGGGGCAC
Organism: Propylenella binzhouense; assembly: GCF_009866965.1. Classification (GTDB taxonomy): domain Bacteria; phylum Pseudomonadota; class Alphaproteobacteria; order Rhizobiales; family Afifellaceae; genus Propylenella; species Propylenella binzhouense. Next base: position 26,736 of record NZ_SPKJ01000055.1, read on the forward strand.
GCTCCTCGCGGTCGCCGCCTCGGTCCCCTTCGGCATCCTCTCGGCCAGCAACATGGTGCCGTGGTGGATCTGCCAGCCCGTCCGGCGGCTGATGGACGCCTTCCGCGCGATTAACGAGCTCGTCTTCGCCGTGCTCTTCGTCGTCGCCGTCGGCCTCGGCCCGTTCGCCGGCGTGATGGCGCTCTTCGTCCACACGACCGGCATTCTCGCCAAGCTCTTCTCCGAGGCCGTCGAGGCCATCGACCCGCGGCCCGTCGAGGGCATCCGCGCGACCGGCGCGACGCGGCTCCAGGAGATCGTCTACGGCGTGATCCCGCAGGTCCTGCCGCTCTGGGTGTCGTTCACGCTCTACCGCTTCGAATCGAACGTCCGCTCGGCGACCGTGCTCGGCCTCGTCGGCGCCGGCGGCATCGGCCAGGTGCTTTTCGAATCGATCCGCGGGTTCTACTACGGCGAGACCGCGGCCATCCTCATCATCGTCGTGATCACCGTCACCCTCGTCGATCTCCTGTCGCAGCAGCTGCGCAAGCTCGTAATCTGACCGGCATGCGGACGGCGATCTATTTCGTGCCTCCTCCCGACCACCCGCTCGCGCGGGCGGCCGCCGGCTGGCTCGGCCGGGATGTCGAGACCGGCGCGGCGACGGCGCAGCCGCGGCTGCCGGACCTCTCCGGGGAGGAGCTCGCCGCCCTCACGGCCGAGCCGCGCCGCTACGGCTTCCACGCGACGCTCAAGGCGCCGTTCCGGCTCGCCGAGCCCTGGCGGCTGGAGGACCTTGCCGAGGCGCTCGCCGCCTTCGGCGCGAGCCGCGCCCCGGTCGACCTCG
>NZ_SPKJ01000056.1 GCF_009866965.1 Propylenella binzhouense
CCGCGTCCCCCGCCGGGGCCGCGGCACCGCTCGCGGCCGCCCGGCGCGCGCCGGCGCCGGCCACGTGTTCCAGCAAGGAGGGAGTGTGGGAATGAAGCCAGAACGTCAGGGATATCGCCGCGCATTCGCGCGGACGCTTCGCCGCTCGCTCGGGGTCGCGGCAGTCGCGCTCGCGGTCGGAGCCTCGCCATCGCTCGCGCAGGCGCCGAAGATCAAGGAGGGCGGCACGATGGTCGTGGCGCTGCCCGGCGACCCGGATTCGCTCAATGCCGGCATCGTCACCGACATCTCGACCAGCAACCTCTCCGGCCAGTTCTACAGCACCATCGTGCGGCAGGACACGGAGGGCAAGGTGCAGCCCTATCTGGCCGAATCCTGGGACATCTCGGAGGACGGCAAGACCTATACGTTCCACCTCTTCAAGACCATCAAGTGGCATGACGGCGTGCCGTTCACGGCCGAGGACATCGCCTGGAGCCTGTGGAACATCAACAAGGAGTTCAACGGGCCGGCATCCGGCCTGCTCGAGGCGGTGGAGCGGATCGAGGCGGTCGACGACCACACGGTCGTGTTCCACCTGAAATACGCCTACCCGCCGCTCCTGCGCGGCCTCACCTATTTCAACAGCTCCACCATCCTGCCGAAGCACATCTTCGAAGGCAGCGACCCGCGGCAGAACCCCGCGACCTACAAGCCTGTCGGCACGGGCCCGTTCGTCTTCAAGGAATACGTGCCCGGCAGCCACGTCATCCTGGAGAAGAATCCCGACTTCCACCTGAAGGGGCAGCCGCATCTCGACCGGCTGGTGTTCCAGATCATCCCGAACGAGGCGGCGCGGGCGCTCGCCCTCGAGAAGGGCGAGATCGACTACATGCCCTATTACGCGATCTCGCTTTCCGACGTGGAGCGGCTCAAGGACGTGCCCTCGGTCAAGATCACCGTGGCGCCGCGCCAGATCGCCGGCGAGTACATGGGCTTCATCAACACCCGCAACGGGCCGCTCAGCAAGAAGGAGGTGCGGCAGGCGCTCTATTACGGCATCAACCGCGAGGATCTCCTGGAGAAGGCCGGCTTCGGGTTCGGCCGCGTCTCGACCGGGCCGATCTCCTCGGAGCAGACGGTGTTCTATACGGATGACGTGCCGCACTATCCGTACGACCCGGCCAAGGCCGAGGCGATGCTCGACGCGGCCGGCTATCCGAAGGGCCCGGACGGCAAGCGCTTCTCGATCCGCGTCAGCTACGACGTGAAGGAGGGGCCGATGGACGACACGGCCAAGCTGATGCGGCTCCATCTCGCCAAGATCGGCATCGACCTCAAGATCGAGCCGCTCGATTCCAACGCCTGGCGCGAGAAGTCCTTCAAGAACTGGGATTTCGACATCACGATGGGAAGCTTCTCGACCGGGCCCGACCCGGCGATCGGCACGGAGCGGCTCTATGTCTGCCGCAACATCGCGCCGCTCTTCGCACGCAACGCCTCCGGCTACTGCAATCCGAAGCTCGACGAGATCTTCGCCGCGGCGGCCCAGGAGAGCGACGAGCCGAAGCGCGTCGAGCTCTACCACCAGGCCCAGAAGATCCTGGCGGAGGACGTGCCCCATCTCTGGCTGTGGGACCGGCACTACCCGATCGCGTTCAACGCCAAGCTGACCGGCCTGCCGGCCGAGCCGACCCAGTACGGGCCGTACGATCTCGTCGGCTGGACCGAGTGAATCCCGGAGGGGCGGCGCCGCCGCCCCTCCTTCCCTGAGACTGGCAGACGGAGCCGCGATGTCGCTCGGAGGCTACCTCCTCAAGCGCGTGTTCTATTCGATCCCGCTGATGCTCGGGGCGATCACCATCATCTTCGCGCTGATCCACGCGGCACCCGGCGAGCCAACCGACTACATCATCGGCGACGCATCGGTGAGCCAGGAGTTCATCGACCGGCTGCGCGCGGAGATGGGCCTCGACCGGCCGCTCTGGGTCCAGCTCGGCAAGTACGTCCTGGAGGTGATGAGCGGGAACTTCGGGTTCTCCTATGTCCGCAACACGCCGGTGATCGCGCTGATCCTGGACCGTCTGCCGGCCACCCTCCTCCTCATGGTGACGCAATATGTCGTGTCGGTCGCGCTCGGCATCTATCTCGGCGTCATCTCGGCGCGCCGGCCGAACTCGCTTCTCGATCGCGGCATCACGGTCTTCTCGCTCGCGGCCTTCGCGATCCCGCTGTTCTGGCTGGGCCAGATGCTGATCCTCACCGTCGCCTATCAGCTCGACTGGTTCCCCATCCAGGGCATGGTCAACATCCGCCAGGGCTATACGGGCTTCGCACATGTGCTCGACGTCGCGCACCACCTGTTCCTGCCGGCCCTCACGCTCGCACTCCCCAACATCGCGCTCATCCTGCGGCTCACCCGCAGCAGCATGATCGAGGTGATCGGCCAGGAATACATCAAGGTGGCGCGGGCGAAGGGGCTCTCCGAGCGCTCGGTTCTCTTCAAGCACGCGCTCAGGAACGCCCTCATCCCGGTGGTCACCGTGGTGAGCCTCAATCTGCCCACCCTTATCGCGGGAGCCGTTCTCACGGAGACGGTGTTCGCCTGGCCGGGGCTCGGCCGCCTCACCTTCGACGCGATCCACGCGCGCGACTATCCGCTCCTGATGGGCATGTTCATCTTCATCAGCCTCGTGGTGATCCTCGGCAATCTCATCGCGGACCTCCTCTATGCGCTCCTCGACCCCCGCATCCGCTATCAGTAGCGTACCGGCGGTGCCGGAGCCGGCGGCACCGGCGCGCCGGCCGCGCTTCGGCCTGTGGCGGCGCTTCCGGCGCAACCGCGCGGCCCTGTTCGGGCTCGCGGTCACCACGGCCTTCGTCATCGTGGGCGTGTTCGCGCCCCTCCTCGCCCCTTACGGCCAGCTCGACATGGCCGCTTCGTTCCAGCCGCCCGGCCGGGAGCACGTCTTCGGGACCGACAGCCTCGGAACCGACGTCTTCAGCAACGTCATCTACGGCACGCGCGTCTCGCTCCTCGTCGGGCTCTTCTCGGTGCTGACCTCGACGGCGATCGGCATCACGATCGGCGCGGCGGCGGGCTTCTTCAGCGGGCGCGTCGACACGCTGCTCATGCGGCTCACCGAGATGTTCCAGGTGCTGCCGCAGTTCTTCCTGGCGATCGTCATCGTGGCGATCTTCGGGGCAAGCGTCTGGAGCATCATCCTCATCATCGGCGTCCTCAACTGGCCGGCGACGGCACGCCTGCTGCGCGCCGAGTTCCTGGCGCTGCGCGAGCGCGAGTTCGTCGAGGCGGCACGGGCACTCGGCATGTCCAACTTCGACCTGATCGTGCGCGAGATCCTGCCGAACGCCCTGCCGCCGATCATCGTGAACGCCACGCTCCAGGTGTCGGGCGCGATCCTGCTCGAGGCGAGCCTGAGCTTCCTCGGGCTCGGCGACCCGAACGCGATGAGCTGGGGCATCATGCTCCACAACGCCCAGGATTTCTTCAACCGGGCCTGGTGGATGGCGGCGTTTCCCGGCTTCGCGCTGTTCCTGACGACGCTCGGCGTCAATCTGATGGGCGACGGCCTCAACGACGCGCTGAACCCCAAGACGCAGAGCCGCTGAGCCGCGCGCCGGGCTCTCCTTGTCAACATGCCGCCTGTCCTGCGCGAGGTGAAGCAGACGTCAACCGAAGCTGGTAGATGTCGTCGGACCGGGATTGCGGGCCGCATACCGTCATACGATCTGACGATATGCTGCAAGCCTGAGAGTTCATCTATCCATGGACAAGGCGGATCCGGAAACTTTGTTGCTGGCCAGCGCGCCTCTCGCGTGAATATACTCCGTTGCGCTGCAACAGGAGCGGAGGGCGAGCTTGTTCATTCCCACCCGCGAGTCCCACGGCCGGTCCCTGATGAAGGCCGTCAGCTGGCGCATCACGGGCAGCGTCGACACGTTCGTCCTCAGCTGGCTCATCACCGGCAACCTCGTCTTCGCGGGCTCGATCGCCTCGACCGAAATCGTCACCAAGATCGTCCTCTACTACCTCCATGAGCGCGCTTGGGCGTTCGTCCCCTGGGGCCGGCGGACAGCCCCGGCGGCCGTCGCCGCCGACGAGGCGTTCGCGCTCGAAACGGCCGGACCGGCGAGCTGATCGCCCCGTGCAGGACCGGCGATAGGGAATCGATGGCTGCCCGCGGCCGGAGACGCGGACCGCCTTTCCGCCCGCACGCACCCTGGCTTTGCTTCATCCGGAGGGCATCGACGGAACCCGGCACCGCCCTGGCGCATCATCAGGTCTGAGCGCGCGCCGACTTGAGACGAGCGCGCTGGCCAATCCGGACGGAACGCGATGGAAACGGAACGCCTAAGCCCTCGCTACCGCGGGATCGACGGCTGGGAGCCGTCGGACATGTTCGATGCGCTCGCCGAGGGCCAGTTCGCGGCCGTCGCGGCCGTGCGCTGCGCCCGCGCCGAGATCGTCCGCGCCGCGCTCGCGACCGCAGCCCGCCTCTCGGACGGCGGCAGGCTCGCTTATGCCGGGGCGGGAACCTCCGGCAGGCTCGCCGTGCAGGACGGCGCGGAACTGATGCCGACCTTCGGCTGGCCGGCCGAGCGGCTCGTGGTCATCATGGCCGGCGGCGAGCGCGCGCTGACGGAGGCGGTCGAGGGGGCGGAGGATCAGCCGGCCGAGGCCGAACGCCGCGTCGCGGAGGCGGGGATCGGACCCGCCGACGTTCTGATCGGGGTCGCCGCAAGCGGCACGACGGCCTTCACGCTCGCCTGCGTAAGGGAGGCCGGGCGCCGGGGCGCCGTCACGGTCGGCATCGCCAGCAATGCCGGAACGCCGCTCCTTGCGGCGGCCGACCACCCGATTCTGCTCGATACCGGCGCGGAGCCGATCGCAGGCTCGACGCGGCTGAAGGCCGGCACGGCACAGAAGATCGCGCTCAACGTCCTCTCCTCGATGGTGATGATCCGGCTCGGGCGCGTGCACGAGGGCTTGATGGTCGAAGTCCAGCCCGTCAATGCCAAGCTCGTCGCCCGCAGCGAGGACATGCTGTCGCTCCTCACCGACCGCAGCCGCGAGGATGTCCGCGCCGCCCTCCACGAAGCCGGCGGGCGGGTGAAGCTCGCGGCGCTGCTCCTCCGCGGCTGCGGCCTCGCGGAGGCGGAAGCGTTGCTCGAACGGTCCGGCGGCCGGCTGAGGGCCGCGCTCGAGGTGCTGGAAGGCGGCACGGCGCGGCAGGCCCCGTGAGCGGACCAAAGGCAACCAGCCAAGGCCTGCCGGCCTTGCGCGCGCGAACGGAGGAAGCCCCATGCAGACCGGGAAGATGATTGCTGCGCATCCGGAGGGGGGCGGCCATGCCCACCCGGCGCTCGTCGCTGCCATCGACGCGCTCCATGCCTGCGCGCAGGCCTGCCAGACATGCGCGGACGCCTGCCTCTCGGAAAAGATGGTCGCGGAGCTGAGGGCGTGCATCCGGCTCGACCTCGATTGCGCCGACATCTGCACGACCGCCGCCGCGGTGGCGAGCCGGCGCGGCGGGCGGAACGACGCCTTCCTGCGCCGGCTTCTCCAGCTCTGCGTCGACGTCTGCCGGCTCTGCGCCGACGAGTGCGGGCGCCATGCCGGCAGGCACGAGCATTGCAGGATCTGCATGGAGGCGTGCCGCGCCTGCGAGGCGGCCTGTGCGCAGGCCTATTCCGACGTGCCCTGACCGGCGCGTCCGAAGAGGCCCGCCATCCCGCCGGCGGCACCGGACATCCGCCACGCGCTGCGCTAGATCATTGTCCGGCGGGCCGGATCCCGCCGGCACGAGGGGAATTGCCGAATGAGCGATCCGAGCGGACTCTTCGCACGCGCCGGCCTGCCGGAGGACCTCACCTTCCTCCTCGCGAAATATCCGCGCCTCCACTGGCCCGAACACCGCAATCTCGGCGCGCTCGCCCGCTTCTGGATGGGCCGCCACGACATGTTCCGCGAGCTTTCGGCGGCGCTCGGGGCGGCTTCGGAGCACCACCTCGCGGGCGCGATCGACGGCGCCTCGTTCCGCGCCTGGTTCGCGCCGCGCTTCGGCTTCTTCCTCGGCGAGCTCGAAGGCCACCACCAGATCGAGGATCACCACTATTTCCCGGTGCTCTGCACGGCGGAGCGCCGGCTTGCGCGCGGATTCGACCTCCTCGAGACCGACCATGACACCATCCACCGGCGGCTCGCGGAGCTCGATGCCGCCTGGCGCGCCTTCGATGCGGCTCTCCGGCGCGGCGAGGACGCCCGGCCCGCCGGGGAGACGCTCTCCGGAATGCTGACGGGCTTCCTCGCGCCCCTCGGCCGGCATCTCGCCGACGAGGAGGACCTCATCGTGCCGGTGCTGCTCGATCGCGGCGAGAGCGCGCTCGGCTTCGCCTGACGCGCCTGCGACATGATTGCGCAGGCCGGGAGGCGGGATTAGGGTGCGCCCTCCCGGAGGCGCGATGCTGCCGATCCGATCGGACTACGAGAGCCTGAGGCGCGATTTCCGGTGGGCCTTGCCGGCGCGGTTCAACATGGCGCGCGCATGCCTCGCCGGTCCGGGGAAGGACGCCCCGGCGATCCTGCAGGTGCAGGGCGACGGCACGGTGGTGCCGTGGACCGGCCGCCGGCTCGCCGCCGAGGCGGCGCGGCTCGCCAACGCGCTCCAGGCTGCCGGCATCGCCCGCGGGGACCGGATCGCGATCCTCCTGCCGCAGAGCGCCGAGACCGCGATCACCCACCTCGCGGCCTGGTCGATCGGCGCGGTGACGGTGCCGATGGCGGTGCTCTTCGGGACGGAGGCGCTCCGCTACCGCCTCGCCGATTCGGAGGCGGTGGCGCTCGTCACCCATGCGCCCTGCCTCGAGAAGATTGCCGGCATCCGCGACGAACTCGGCGCGCTCCGCCTCGTCATCGGCACCGACGGGCCGGGGCACGGCGCGGTCGGGTGGGAAGAGCTCGTCGGCCGCGCCGCCGACCGGATCGAGATCGCGGACACCGCGCCCGACGATCCGGCCGTCATGGTCTACACGTCCGGAACGACCGGCCCGCCCAAGGGCGCCCTCCACGGCCACCGCGTCCTTCTCGGCCATCTGCCGGGCGTCGAAATGAGCCACGAATTCCTGCCGCGCCCGGGCGACCGGCTCTGGACGCCGGCGGACTGGGCCTGGGCGGGCGGGCTCTTCAACGTCCTCCTGCCGGCGCTCTATTTCGGCGTTCCGGTCGTTGCGCAGCGCTCGGAGGGATTCGACCCGGAGGCGGCCTTCGCGCTGATGGCGAGGCTCGGCATCCGCAACGCCTTCATCCCGCCCACGGCACTCAAGATGCTGCGCTCCGTCCCCGATCCGCGGGGACGCTTCGCGCCCGCCCTGCGGACCGTCGCCTCCGGCGGGGAATCGCTCGGCCGCGAGGCCTACGAATGGGGCCGCGGCGCGTTCGGCCTCACCATCAACGAGTTCTACGGCCAGACGGAGTGCAACTACGTGCTGTCGTCCTGCGCCGCGCTCGGGGTGAGCCGCCCCGGCAGCATCGGCAAGGCCGTTCCGGGTCACGACGTGGCGATCGTCGACGGCGAGGGCCGCCCCCTCCCGCCGGGCGCGCAGGGCGAGATCGCAATCCGCACCCCGGACCCGGTGATGTTCCTCCGCTATTGGCGGCGTCCCGAAGCGACGGAGGAGAAGATCCGGAACGGCTGGATGCTGACGGGCGATCAGGCGAGCCGGGACGAGGACGGCTATTTCCGCTTCCTCGGCCGCGACGACGACGTCATCACCTCGTCCGGCTATCGGATCGGCCCGGGCGAGATCGAGGACTGCCTGATCGGCCATCCGGCGGTCCGCCTCGCGGCGGCGGTCGGCAAGCCCGATCCGGTTCGCACCGAGATCGTGAAGGCCTATGTCGTCCTCAATGACGGGCACCAGCCGAGCGATCCGCTCGCCGAGGAGATCCGGACCTTCGTGCGCACCCGGCTCTCGGCCCACGAATATCCGCGCGAGGTCGCGTTCGTCCCGGACGTGCCGCTGACGACCACCGGCAAGGTGATCCGGCGCCATTTCCGCGAAGCGGCGCGGCGGGAGGCGGAAGCGGAAGGCCTCTGCGAAACCGGCCTCACGCCCTGAGCCGGCGCAGCCGCTGCTTCAGATGCTGGCGCGCATCGATACTGCGGGCGACGATGCTCGCGGCCGCATGGTCGATCGCCCCGCCCGCCACGATCAGCGTCCCGTAGCGCTCGCGCTCGCGCCACAATTGCGAGACCAGCGGATTGCCTTCCTCGCAGACCGGGTCGACCCGCGCGATGGAGGCATCCGCCAGCCAGTCTTCCGTCGCGCGCCACATCAGCTGCTTGCCGGGCGAGACATGCGCGCTGCGCTCGTCATAGGCGATCTTCCAGGGCACCGACAGGCGGCCCGCGCGCAGCCTGACGAGCGCGGCGACCACCCTGCCCTCCGCCCGCATCAGGTCGATCTCGGCATCGCCGGTGCGGGCGAGCCCGAGGATGGCCCGGCGGGCGAATTCGAGCTCGGCCGGGTCCTGGGCGAGCGCCGTCCCCCGCCGGCCCTTCCAGCCGGACGCCTCGAGGATGACGAACCGGTCGAGCGCGGCCGCCACCTCCGCGTCTCCCCGCGCCGTCTCGAAGACGATCTGGTGGCGCTCGGCGAAGCGGCGGAGCTGGCGCCGCAGCTCCTTGCGGTGCTTGGCCGAGGCGAGCTGATCCACCGAGGCTGGCCGGCCCGGTTCGGGCGCCGTGAGCACCGCGCGCTGCTGGACACCCGCCTCGATGCTCCTCCAGCCATGGCGGGCCGCCGCCGCGCGGACCAGCATGGCGACCGGCCCGTCGAGCGGAAGCTCGTTGAAGAAGAGGAGGCTTGCGCCGGCCCCGAACAGACCTTCGCAAAGCGCGGACACCGCCGCCTCCGGGGCGGTCCGGTCGACGAGCGGCGCGCCGAGCGGCGCGAATTCATGCGTCCAGACCGAGAACCGGTTCGGCCAGCGCGCGCGCATCACCGGCGCGAAGGCGACCAGCCTGCCTTCGCTCCAGACGCAGGCCAGCTCGACCTGTCCGCCCCCGAGCACAGACGCGGCCGGAGCGAGAAAGGCCGGCACCATGAAGGGATTCGGCTCGAGCGCCCGCTGCGCCAGCGCGACGACCGCCGATTCGAGCACCGGCAGCGCGTCGAGTGCGACCAGCGCCAGCCTGGCAGGCGGCGTCGTCTCGTCTCGAATGGGGCCTGTGAGCAAAGACGGATCCTCGGCAGGAGCGGAGTGGATCATGCCATCCCCTTCTTAAACCTCGGCCGAGGACAGAAGCTTCGTAAATCGATTCTAATCTTAACGAAGGTCAGCCGGCAAATCCCCCGCCCTCGACATAGGCCTGTTCGGCCGGCGTGGTGTGGCGGCCGAGCACCTCGTTGCGGTGCGGAAAGCGGCCGAACCGCCGGATGATCCGCTCGTGCTCGCGGGCGAACCAGAGCACGTTGCTGTCGAAGAGCGGATAGCAGAGCGCGACGCAGAGCGCCTGGTCGCGGAGGTTCTCCGCATGCATGAAGGGAAGGTAGAAGAAGAGCCGCAGGGCCGGCTCGATTTGTCCGTCGAAGCCGGATTGCAGGGCTTCCCGGGCAATGGAAAGCGCCATCGGATCGGCTTCGTATGCGCGCGGGGAACCGCGGTAAAGATTCCGTGAGAACTGGTCGAGGAGGAGGATCAAGGCGAGAGCGCCCTCGGCGTGCGCCCGCCATGCATCGAACTCGCCGCGGAGGGCGCGCGCACGCGCCGCCTCGAAACCGTCGCGGATCGCCCGGTCGAACGCGTCGTCCTTGGCGAACCACTTCTCCGGCCCGGCGGCTCGCCAGAACGCGATCAAGTCGGCGGGGCGCGGATTCTCGATCGGCGCTGCGCTCATGCGCTCGTCCTCCTCATCAGAGCTTCAGCCGGCCCGCCTCGATGTCGCTATAGAGGCCAGGCGTGAGCGGTACGTAGGCCTGCAGGCCGGGGTGAAGGAAGAAGAGCGGGTCGGGGGTGCCGGCCGGATCGAAGCCCTCCTTCACCAGGTCGACCTTGCGCTGCTTGAATGTGGAGGTGGTGCTGATCTCGCTTTGGATGCGCAGGATGACCGGCCGCGCATAGGCCGGAAGCTGGCGGCAGACATGGGTGTGGAAGGCCTGCAGGTCGAGATCGCCCTCCACGACGAGCGCCACCATCCCGGCGCGTCCCTCCGTGTTCGGCACGCGGACGCCGTAGACGTTCGCCTCCTGCACGCCCGGAAAGACCGACACGGCCTCGGCGACCTCGGAGGTGGAGACGTTCTCGCCCTTCCAGCGGAAGGTGTCGCCGATCCGGTCGACGAAATAGAAATAGCCCTGCGCGTCCCGCCGCATGAGGTCGCCGGTCCGGAACCAGCGGTCGCCCTTCCGGAACACGTCCGTCATGATCTTGCGGCCGGTCGCGGCAGCGTCGGCATAGCCCTCGAAGCGCTGGCTCGGCTTCGTCGGATCGTTCACGATCTCGGAGATCATCTCCCCGATCTCGCCGGGCGGGCATTTGACGCAGAAGCCGTCCGGGCCGCGAACCGGCTGTTCCGCCTCGACGTCGAAGCGGACCACCTCGGTCAGGAACCGGCGCTCCGCCCATTTCGGGATCCGGCCGACGGAGCCGACCCGTCCGTCGAAGTTGAAGAGCACGGCATTGCCCTCGGTGGCGCCGTACCATTCGAGGATCTTCGGGATGCGGAACCGGGTCTGGAAAGCCTGCCAGATGTCCGGCCGGAGGCCGTTGCCGGAGGCGAGCCGGAGGCGATGCTTCGTCTCCTTGGGATGGGTCGGACTGTTGAGGAGATAGCGGCAGAGCTCGCCGATATACTGGAAGATGGTGCAGTCGTTGTCGACGATGTCGTCCCAGAACTGGCGCGAGGAGAACCTTTCGCGGATGAAGACCGACCCGCCGGCGGTGAGCGCCGCTCCGGCTGCGAGCACGCCGCCCGAGGAATGGTAGAGCGGCAGGCAGACATAGATCCGGTCGCTGCTCGACACCGCCATCGCCGCGCTGAAGGCGTACATGATGCCCTGCACGCGGTAGTGATTGACGTTGGCCGCCTTCGGCAGCCCGGTGGTCCCGCTCGTATAGATGAAGAGGCAGCGGTCGTCGGTGGTGAGCGCCGGGCGCTCGCCGGCGGGAAGCGGCGCGTCGGGGAGGCCGTCGACGAGGCTGTCGATCCGCGACCAGCCCGCCGCTTCCGCGCCGTGGCACCAGAGGCGGGGACCGGGGTCGAGGTGGCATTCGGCCGTGCCGAACGCGTCGAGGAGCGAGGTCTCGACGATGATGTGCTTGGGCCGGACGATGTTCACGCAGTGCGCGAGCGCGGGTCCGGTGAGGTTGGTGTTGAGGAGCGCGGTCACGCCGCCCGCGCGCGCGACGCCGAGCCAGACGGCGAGATATTCCGGCCGGTTCGGCATCAGCAGCGCGACGGCGTCGCCCTTTTCGATCCCGTGCGCCCGCGCCCACCGGGCGTATCGGTTCGCGCGCCGGTCATAGGCGCGGAAGGAGAGGGTCTCGCGCTCGGAGATCAGGGCCGGCTTGTCGCCATGGGCGACGGCGAGCCCTTCCACGACATCGCAATAGGTCCGGGTCTTGTTCTTGGCGATGGGCGTGACCTTGGAGAGGGTCCTCAGGGCGCCGTTCAGATACGCGACTTCACTCGCAACCCGTTGGACGAACCCCATTCCTTCCCCTTGCCTTGGCCGCGGCCCGCCTCTTTCCCGCTTGCGTCCGAGGCAGGCGCAAATCTAACACCGGCCATGAGCTTATGCGAGCCGGACCCTCACCGGTCACGTCTTCAGGCGATGCGGGGTTGCATGGAAGAGAGCGTCACGATCGACGTGCGCGGGCTGAAGTGCCCGTTGCCCGTGCTGAAGACCGCGAAGCGGATGGAGCCGCTCGCCCCCGGCACGCGCGTCACCGTGCTGTCGACCGACCCGATGGCCGCGATCGACCTGCCGCATTTCTGCGGCGAGAAGGGGCACCGCCTGATCGCGTCGGCGAAGGAGGGCGACGTGCTGCGGTTCGAGATCGAGAAGGCGGGCGCGCCGGCGCCAGGCTGACGCCGGCGGGCGACGCCCGAGACGAAGCGGGCCGGGCAAGCCCGGCCCGTCGGATGACGAGAGGCGGAAGCCGCCTCAGATCGTCTCCTTGGGCTCCAGGATCTGGCGGCCGCGATACTTGCCGCTCTTCAGGTCGACGTGGTGCGGGCGGCGAAGCTCGCCCGAATCCTTGTCCTCGACATAGGTCGGCTGGGACAGCGCATCGGCGGACCGGCGGAAGCCGCGCTTCATGCGCGAGGTTTTTCTCTTCGGGACTGGCATCTCGGTGCTCCAGGGAAATCGTTTCGGCCGGCCAATAGCCGATCCGTCCGCCGCAGCGCGGCAGACCGTTCGGGGCGGCATATAGCCTCTTCCGGCCCGTTTGGCCAGTGCCGAGGCGTTCAGTCGAGCACGCAGTCGTCATACGCCCCGGCCTTGGCCGCGCGCGCAGCGATCCGCGATGCCGCCACGCGGGTGCCGCGGCCCGGCTTGGCGGGGTCGCGGGCGAGCGGGGCGGGAAGAACGGCTGCGAGCCGCGCCGCCTGCGTCGCGCTCAGCGCCTTCGCGGAGATGCCGAAATGGTGTCGCGCCGCCGCCTCCGCGCCGTAGACGCCCGGGCCCCATTCCACCACGTTGAGGTAGATCTCCATCGTCCTGCGCTTGCCGAGCACGACATCGGCATAGGCCGCGAGCGGGATCTCGAAGGCCTTGCGGAGATAGGAGCGGCCGGTGGAGAGGAAGAGGTTCTTGACGAGCTGCATCGTGATGGTGCTGGCGCCCCGCACCCGCCCGCCATCCTCCGCATCGGACAGCGCATTGCGCATCTCGATCCAGTCGATGCCGGAATGGGCGCAGAAGCGGGCGTCCTCCGCCATCATCACGGCTCGCACCAGCCGCGGCGAGATCTCCGCCATCGGGACCCATGTCTGATCGATCGGCGCCCCGCCGATGCGCTTCAGGACCATTACCGTCGTGACCGGCGGGTCCACCGCGCGGTAGAGCGGAAGAAGCGCGAAAGGCGCGATGACGAGAAGAGCCAGAAGCCATGCGATCCGGCGGAGGACTCGGCCGAGGAGGCCACGCCGCCTGCGCCGCACATGGTTCGGCGCGATCTCTCCGCGGGTTGACAAATCCGGGTTTTCCGCCATCGCTCCGCCGCATGCTGCACCCGCCTTCTAGGACGACAGGGGACGGCTCGGCCAGCCCGGCGAGCCTGTCTCACCCAGGTTCCGGATTCGAGCGTGCGCTCTCCGACGTGGCCGCCGCGCTCGAGCCGCGGCTCGACCTGCTCCTCGCGGAGGCCGCGCTTTCCGGCGAGACGATGCGGCCGCCGCGGCTCCTCGCCGCCATGCGCCATGCGCTCCTCGACGGCGGCAAGCGCTTCCGCCCCTTTCTGCTGGTGGAATCCGCCGCCCTCTTCGGCGTGCCCGCCCAGGCGGCGCTCGGCGCGGCGGCGGCGGTCGAGTGCCTCCACACTTATTCGCTGATCCACGACGACCTGCCGGCGATGGACGACGACACGCTCCGCCGCGGACGTCCGACCGTCCACTGCGCGTTCGACGAGGCGACGGCGATCCTCGCCGGCGACGCCCTCCTCACCCTCGCCTTCGACGTGCTCGCACGCGACGAGACCCATCCGGACCCCGCCGTGCGTGCGGGCCTCGTCGCCGCGCTCGCGCGCGCGGCCGGTCCCGGCGGCATGGTGGGAGGCCAGATGCTCGATCTCGAGGCGGAGCGCATTCGCCTCGGCGAAGCCGACATACGCCGGATCCAGGCCATGAAGACGGGCGCCCTCATCGCGAGCTGCTGCGAGATGGGCGGCATTCTGGGCCGAGCCACGCCGGCGGAGCGGTCCGCGCTCAGGCGCTACGGCGGGCAGCTCGGCCTCGCATACCAGATGGCGGACGATCTCCTCGACCTCGACGCGACGACGGAGGCGCTCGGCAAGGCGGCCGCGAAGGACGCCGCGCGCGGCAAGGCCACGCTCGTCGCGCTCTCGGGCCCGGCCGAGGCGCGCCGGCTGCTGGAGGAGACGGTCGCCGCCTGCGAGGATGCGCTGCAGGCGTTCGGAGCGCGCGCGTCCGGGCTCGTGGCCGCGGCCCGCTTCGCCGCCGAACGGACGCGCTGAGCGTTCAGGCGCCGCCGCTTGGCCCGCGGCCCTGATAGCGCGAGCGCGCCCAGAAGATCGCGAAGAAGCCGACCATCACGATGATCGCGAGGCCGAGCCCCGCCCATGGCCCGAGGCCGGAGATCGCGTACATGATCCTCGGCAGCAGCATCAGGACCAGGATCACGCCGGCCAGGATCGCCGCGGCGGCGACCGCCGCACGGTAGTTTGTCATGGGTGCGCTCCCGCGTTCCGCCGCAGCGGACCCGCCGTGTCCGCGCATGCGCCCTGCTCGACCTCGATGGTGGCGTGCTGGATGCCGTGCGCCTGCTGCAGGCGCCGCTTCAGGGCGGCGATGACGCGG
This sequence comes from Propylenella binzhouense, assembly GCF_009866965.1. GTDB lineage: Bacteria > Pseudomonadota > Alphaproteobacteria > Rhizobiales > Afifellaceae > Propylenella > Propylenella binzhouense. The sequence continues at coordinate 14,547 of NZ_SPKJ01000056.1, forward strand.
TCCGGCTCCGCGCCGGGATCGAGCCGCGCATGGAGGGTGGCGAGCTGCTGGCGGCCGTCGAGGCTCCAGACATGCATGTGGTGGACGTCGCGCACGCCGCCCGTCTCGCGCACGAGGTCCGCCACCACGGCATCCCGGTCCGTCTCCGGCGGAACGCCTTCGAGGAGGATGAGGCCGGAATCGCGGAGGAGCACCCAGGCGCTGCGCAGGAGAAGCACCGCGACGAGCAGCGAAAGGAGCGGGTCGGCCGGCATCCAGCCGGTGAGGAGGATGATGGCCGCGGCGGCGATGGCGGCGACCGATCCGAGCAGGTCGCCCATCACGTGGAGGAGCGCGCCGCGCAGATTGAGCGAGCGGCGGTCGCCGCCGTGCAGGATGGCGAAGGCGGCGATATTGACGAGCAGACCGATCGCCGCGACGGCGAGCATCGGCCCGCCGAGCACCTCGCTCGGCACGAGGAAGCGGCGGACCGCCTCCGCGAGGATCCAGAGCGCGATCAGGAAGATCGTGAGCCCGTTCGTATAGGCGACGACGATCTGGAGCCGGTCGAAACCGTAGGTGAGACGCTGCGTCGCCGGGCGGTCCGCCATCCGGTAGGCCACGTAGGCGAGCCCGAGCGAGACCGTGTCGGTCAGCATGTGGCCGGCATCGGCGATGAGCGCGAGCGATCCGGTGAGAAGGCCTCCCACGACTTCGGCCAGCATGAATCCGCCGGTGAGAAGCGCCGCGGCGAGGACCCGCCTCCTGTTGCCGGAACCGACCTCCGGCACGTGCGTGTGGCCGGGCCCGCCATGGTCATGCCCCGCATGGCCGTGGTGCCCATGCGCATGCGTGTGATCGTGCCCGTGGCCGCCGGCATTCCGGGCCCCGCCGGACCGCCCGGCCGCCGGGTCCCCGTTCGGGCCGCCTTCTTCCGCCATCGTCACGCCGGCTCCCTGGCGCCCGCCCGCGCCGACGCGATCGCGTCGGCGAGACGCGTCCTCTGCGCGCCCTCCCGGTCGAAACTGGTCTCCGCGAGCCAGGCTTCCATGCCGGCGCGCACCGCGGGCCAGTCGCCATCCGTCATGGCGAACCAGGCGGTGTCGCGGTTCCGCCCCTTCGTCACCATGTGCTGGCGGAAGGTGCCCTCATAGGTGAAGCCGAAGCGCTCGGCCGCCGCCCGGGAAGGCGCGTTGAGCGCGTCGCACTTCCACTCGTAGCGGCGATAGCCGAGCTCGTCGAACACGCGCTTCGCCATCAGGAGCATCGCCTCCGTCGCGCCGGGCCGCCGGCGAAGCCCCTCCCCGAAGACGATGCAGCCGACTTCGGCCGAGCCGTTCGCGGGATCGATCCGCATGTAGCTCGCCGTGCCGAAAGCGCCGCCGCCGGCGCGGTCGAGGATCGCGAACGGCACCCAGTCCGGCCGCGCCGCGATCCAGCGCAGCCCCTCCCGGAATGCCGCCTCCCCCTCGAAGGGGCCGATCGGCATGAAGGTCCAGACCGCCCTGCTCTCGGCGCCGCCGAAGGCGCGCCAGAGCGGGCGCCAGTGCGCCTCCGGATCGAGCGGCACGAGTTCGACCAGCGCGCCGGCCATCGGGCTCGCATCGGGAAGCGCGCGCGGCGACCAGCCGCTGAGATCGTCAGTCTTCGTCATCCCCGTCGTCCCGGTCCGGCCTGGCGAAGGCGCCGTTGAGGATGGATGACGCCGCCGCGCCGCCGTAGTCGAAGCGGCCGTCCGCCAGCGCCGAGGCGGCACGCAGGAAGCCGCCGAGCGCGACCTTGGCGAGCCCCGAACCGATCGAGACGCGGCGGACGCCGAGCCGCGCGAGCGCCGCGAGATCGTTCGAGACGCCGCCGAGCCCGCCGAGCACGTTGACCGGAACGGAGACGGCGCCGACGATCTCGGCGACCTCGTGCTCGGCCGTCACGCCGGGCGCATAGACCGCGTCCGCGCCGGCGGCCTCGTAGACCTTCAGCCGGCGCACGGCTTCCTTCAGCGGGTCCGGGCCCGGCGCGAAGAAGGCCTCTGAGCGGCCGGTGAGGACGAACCCGCTGCCGGACCGCTCGACCGCCTCCCGTGCCGCCTCGAAGCGCCGCGCGGCCTCTGCCGGCGGATAGAGCGCGCCGCCGCCCGCCGCCTGGTCCTGGTCCTCGATCGAGCAGCCTGCGACGCCCGCGTCGATCGCGCGCCGGACCGTCTCGGCAACGGCCTGCGGCGTATCGCCGTAGCCCGATTCGAAATCGCCGTTCACCGGCAGCCCGGTCGCGCGGTGGATGAGGACGGCATGGGCGATGGCCTCGTCCCGCGTGACGCCGCCGGTCGCGTCCGGACGACCGAGCGTCCAGGCGAGCGCCGCCGACGAGGTGGCAAGGGCCTCGAAGCCGAGATCGGCGAGGAGCCGCGCCGTTCCCGCGTCCCACGGATTGGGCATCACGAACAGGCGCTCGCGCGCGTGGAGGGCGCGGAAGTCGATAGTGGATCGCGATTCCACCTCAAGAACCATCTAGTTTCTCAACATGAGTAATCTGCACTGAAATTCTCGTGCTCCTCAAAATTCGATTTCGATCTTGGTATCCCGCCAGCCAAAGAAACTTGTCGGCCAATCGCTTTGGATATGGGTATTTTGGATTCAAGGGAGCAACAACTCTTTCTATTAATTCAGTTTTTGACGATACGAAATTATTGAAATCCTCAAAAAATACTTTTGGGTTATTCGAGTATCCATATGAAGCAAGACCTCTCTGCACATAGGAATCATACATGGTCCCAAGATGTGGATGGTAGTACCACATCGCCTTCAGGCATGCCGATCTAGCTGTGATCTCTAAAATCCGCCTGGTATCCTCTATAGATTTTTCCCACACCGCCTGAAGGTCATCAGGTATACCAGAGAACGACTCGTTACATATATCTCGGAATCGTTCGGCGTTCTCTACCAGTGTTTTCCCATGCTTCCCTCTTTGTAGGCTATACGTTCGCAAAAATCGCTTGAATTCGTTCATTTCCCAGCCATTTTTCGCCTCCTGTATCCATGCCGCATCATGTCGATTAAGCAGCGCAAGTTGCTCGCAGCAAGCCCATAACCATGCAAGACGCTCGTTCTCGGGTTCGATAGGCTGAAGAACTGAAGCTTTGTTCATCAATGGTTGTCCCGCGGACGGTAGCGATGCGCCACGTCCCGATACTTCACCGCGGGCTTCAGGACCATGCCCTCGTCGAATTGCGTCACGAGTTGGCGCTGGATCTCCTGCCACGGCGTCTGGCTCGGCGGCACGTAGCCCGGGCCGCCATGCGCGAGCGTCTCGTCGAGGGCGCGCCGGCGCGCGGCGAGCTCCTCGTCCGGAACGAGCACGTTCGCCTCGCGCGTCTTCAGGTCGATGCGGATCCGGTCGCCGGTCCTCAGCAGCGCGAGCCCGCCGCCGATGGCGGCCTCCGGCGCTGCGTTGAGGATCGAGGGCGAGCCCGAGGTGCCGGACTGCCTTCCGTCGCCGATGCAGGGCAGCTCCATGATGCCCTTCTTCAGGAGCGCGTCGGGCGGCTGCATGTTCACCACCTCCGCGCCGCCCGGATAGCCGACCGGCCCGGCCCCGCGCATGACCAGGATGGTGCGCTCGTCGATCGCGAGCTCCGGATCGTTGATGCGGGCGTGGTAGTCCTCGCGCCCGTCGAAGACGACGGCCCGGCCCTCGAAGGCGTCCGGATCGCCGGGATCGGAGAGGTAGCGCTCGCGGAAGGCGGCGGAGATCACGCTCGTCTTCATGATCGCCGAGCCGAAGAGATTGCCCTTCAGGTTCAGGAACCCGGCCTCGGCGAGGATCGGCTCGTCATGCGCGCGGATCACCTCGCGGTCCCAGCTCCGCCTGCCCGCGCAATTCTCCCCGATCGTCCGGCCGTTCGCGGTGGTCGCCCCGGGATGCGGCAGCAGGCCGCCCTCGATCAGCTCCGCCACGATTGCGGGCACCCCGCCGGCGCGGTGGAAGTCCTCGCCGAGGAAGCGGCCGGCCGGCTGCATGTCGAGGAGGAGCGGGACGGCATGGCCGATCCGCTCCCAGTCGTCGTTGGTGAGTTCGATGCCGAGATGCCGGGCGATCGCGACGAGGTGGATCGGCGCGTTCGTCGAGCCGCCGATCGCGGAATTCACGACGATCGCGTTCTCGAAGGCCGCGCGCGTCATGATGTCGGCGGGCTTCAGGTCCTCCCGCACCATCTCGACGATGCGCCGCCCGGTGAGGTAGGCGATCTGCGCGCGCTCCTTGTGCGGCGCGGGGATGGCCGCACAGCCGGGCAGCATCATGCCGAGCGCCTCGGCGAGCGAGTTCATCGTCGTCGCGGTCCCCATCGTGTTGCAGAAGCCGGGCGAGGGAGCGGACGAGGCGACGAGCTCGTAATATTCCGCCCAGCCGATCTCGTCGGCCGCCTTCAGCTTCTTGGCGAGCCACTTGATCGTGCCGGATCCGGTGCGCACGCCGCGATACCAGCCGTTCAGCATCGGCCCGACGGAGAGCGCGATCGCCGGGATGTTGACGGTCGCCGCCGCCATCAGCTGCGAGGGCGTGGTCTTGTCGCAGCCCGTCGTCAGGACGACGCCGTCGATCGGATATCCGAACAGCGTCTCGACCAGCCCCAGATAGGCGAGGTTGCGGTCGAGTGCCGCGGTCGGCCGGCGCCCGGTCTCCTGGATCGGGTGGACCGGGAACTCGAAGGCGATGCCGCCCGCCTCGCGGATTCCCTCGCGGACCCGTTCGGCAAGCACCAGATGATGACGGTTGCAGGGGGCGAGGTCCGAGCCGGACTGCGCGATGCCGATGAGCGGCCTGCCCGACTGCAGCTCCTCCCGCGTCAGGCCCCAGTTCATGTAGCGCTCGATATAGAGCGCGGTCATGTCCGGATCGTCCGGATTGTCGAACCAGAGCTGCGAGCGGAGCTTCACGCTGGTGCCGTGCTTGGCGTCGTAGGGCATCCGCGCCTCCTCCTGTGACAGAGACTTGCGCCCCGGCGCCGCGAGAATCAACGGCCTTGCTGCCGGACCGGATGGAAGCATATGCTGCCATGCGGCCTCGAAGCTGAGAGGCGTTGGACGTGGCGATCACCATCCGGAACTCCGCGACGGAGCGGATCATTCGCGATATCGGCCGGGAAACCGGCGAGGGCCCGTCCCCGCTCGTCACCAGATGGGCTCATGAGGCCCTCGAGCGTCGCGACCGGGAGAAGGCCGAGCGACGCGAGCGACGCAGGAAGGCCGTCGAAAAGTGGAGTTCGGATCTGCCGCAATACACGGATGAAGACGGTGAGCAGGTCGAGCGCATAATGGACGACATGTACGACGAGTGGGGCCTGCCCAGGTGATCGTCGTCGATTCGTCGGCCCTGATTGCGATGCAATTCGGCGAACCCGAACAGTGGTCTTTCGGCCGGGCGATCATCGATGATCCGCATCCCTGCGTTCCGGCAAGCTGCGTGGTGAAAGTATCCATCGCGGCAAGGAGGCATCCGCTTCCAGGTTCGACAGCGTGACCCCCCTTCGCACCATCGCAGGCTTCGACCGCATCGGCGAGGAGAACGCCTTCGCCGTCCTGGCGCGCGCCCAGGCCCTCGCCGCGCAGGGCCGCGACATCATCAATCTCGGCATCGGCCAGCCGGACTTCCGCACGCCCGACCATATCGTCGAGGCGGCGGTCAAGGCGCTCCGCGACGGCCATCACGGCTATACGCCGGCGACCGGGATCCTCCCGCTGCGGGAGGCGGTGGCGCGGCGCACGCTCGAAACGACCGGGGTCGGAGTCTCGCCGGACAATGTCGTGATCGTGCCCGGCGGCAAGGTGACCATGTTCGCCGCTATCCTGATGTTCGGCGAGCCCGGCGTGGACATCCTCTACCCGGACCCAGGCTTCCCCATCTATCGCTCGATGATCGAATTTACCGGCGCGCGGCCGGTGCCGATCCCGATCCGGGAGGAGAACGGCTTCGCCTTCTCGGCCGAGGAGGCGCTCGCGCTCGTCACCCCCGAGACGCGCCTCGTCATCCTCAACTCCCCCGCCAACCCGACCGGCGGCGTCACCCCGCGCGAGGAGGTGGAGCGCCTGGTCCGCGGACTCTATGCGTGGCCCGACGTCGCGATCCTCTCGGACGAGATCTACGACCAGATGGTCTATGACGGCGCCGGGCACGTCTCGCTCCTCGCCTACGAGGAGATCCGCGACCGCCTCATCCTCCTCAACGGGTGGTCGAAGACCTGGGCGATGACCGGATGGCGGCTCGGCTGGTCGGTCTGGCCCGACCAGCTCGTCGACAAGATCCGCAAGCTCGCCGTCAATGCCTGGTCCTGCGTGAACGCCCCGGCGCAGTATGCCGGCATCGCGGCGATCGAGGGCCCGCAGGATTCGGTCGCCGCCATGGTCGCGGCCTTCGACCGGCGCCGCCGGATCGTCACCGAACTTCTCAACGGGCTCCCGGGCGTGACCTGCACGACGCCGAAGGGGGCGTTCTACGCCTTCCCCAGCATCTCCGGGACGGGATGGCGCGCCAAGGCGCTCGCCTCCGCGCTCCTCGAGGACGCCGGGGTGGCGCTCATCGGCGGCCCGGATTTCGGGCTCTTCGGCGAAGGCTATCTCCGCGTGTCCTACGCGAACTCCGAGGCGAACATCGCCAGCGCGATGGAACGGATCGGGCTCTTCCTGGCAAGCCGGGAGGGCCCCTGAGGCGCGGCCTCACCGCGGCCCGCGGGCAGAGCGCCGGCACGCCTCGCCACCGCCTGGTTTTCGCCCGAAGATCGCCATATTTTACATAAAGTTAGCCGGCGTCCTGAACCTTACATGCCCGGCAGGTGTAGCTTTTTTGCAATAGCCAGTCTGGGCGGAGCGCGCCATATTGCAGGCTCAGGGTCAGGGGGCCTGGCCGGAAAAGGATATTCGAGATGAAGTTCACAGCCGTATCATTGTTTGTGTTGGGCGGCTTGGCGAGCACAACCGCGTTGGCGGCCGACCTTCCGGCTCCGATGGAGCCGGTTGCTCCCGCCCCGGTCACCTCGGTCGCATTGTTCTCCTGGACCGGTGCCTATGTCGGCGCGAATGTCGGCTATGGCTGGGGTCGGGACGACACGGTCGGCATCCGGTCGGCCGCGGGCTCGTTCGGCAATATCGGCAAGTTCGATCCGCAGGGCTGGCTCGCGGGCGTCCAGGCCGGCTACAATTACCAGATGGACAATTTCGTCTTCGGTCTCGAGGGCGACGTCCAGTGGACGAACATCGACGACGACAAGGGCCTGCGGGTCTCGACGGGCGGGCCGGCGGGCGCCGTGACCGCGTCGGGCAAGACGGATCTCGACTGGTACGCCACGATCCGCGCCCGCGCCGGCGTGGCCTTCGATCAGTTCCTGCTCTACGGCACGGGCGGCCTCGCGTTCGGCGACGTCAACTATCGCGTGAACGTGACCTCCGCGCCGGCGGCCAACATCAGCGACAGCGACACGACCTGGGGCTGGGTCCTCGGCGCCGGCGTCGAATACGCCTTCACGCAGAACCTGTCGGCCAAGGCCGAGTACCAGTACCTCGACTTCGGCACCGACGACATTTCGGGCGGCATCTACAAGACGACGCCGTCCTCGCAGTACCACACGTTCCGCGTCGGTCTGAACTACCGCTTCAGCGGTCTCTGACATCCGGCCATTTCGATCGAGAGGCCGCCGGGCATGCCCGGCGGCCTTTTTCTTTGCGCGTCTTTCGCTGCCGGGCTCGTTGCTGCCCGAGACGGCTCGGCCAAGCGCCCGGGCGAAGCGTCATCGTCGCGTGCGCGGCCCTGCGGCCGAACGCCTTCCATGAATGCTTCCTTTGATCCGGAGCGCCGAGACGCGCCGGGAGTGAGGCATCGAACGCCTGAGCCGTCCGGCTCCCGCCCGCGCCCGGTCCCTCCCCCTGCTCCGATCGACCTGCCGAATTCTTCTCGCAGGCTCGCTTTTTGCAGAGACTCCAAGACTTTTTAAGTGTAAGTTCGAGTTATTACATGGGCACCATGCGCCCTGGGGGAGGGCCTGCATGCGAGTATTTCGTTGTTCAGTCGTCGTGGGCGCTACTCTGGCGAGCGCAGCCGCATCGGCCGCCGATCTGCCGGTTGCGATGGAGCCGGTCGCGCCGGCCCCGATCGTGTCGCCCGCCCTCTTCAGCTGGTCGGGCCCCTATCTCGGCGCGAATATCGGCTATGGCTGGGGACGCGACGACCGGGTCGGCATCGGCGTCCCCGGTGCGGAGGCCCGGTTCGGGAACATCGGGACGTTCGAGCCGTCCGGCTGGCTGGGCGGCGTGCAGGGCGGCTACAACCTTCAGCTCGGCATGTTCGTCCTCGGCGCGGAAGGCGACTTCCAGTTCACCGGCATCGACGACAAGCTGCCGAGCGCGGTGTCGACCAAGGCGCCGACCGTCACGGCCTCCGCCAGCACCGACATGGAATGGTACGCGACCATGCGGGCGCGCCTCGGCGTCATCGCGCTCGATCACGTGCTGCTCTACGGCACGGGCGGCGTCGCGGTCGGCAAGATCAACTACACCGTCCCGGTGACGGCGCCGCTCACCGAGACGATGAAGAACAGCGGCACCGACTGGGGCTATGTGATCGGCGCCGGCGTGGAATACGCCCTGACCCAGAACGTCTCGGTGAAGGCGGAATACCAGTTCCTGGACATCCGCCTCGACCGGCTGAACAGCGCCACCTACGTGACGGTGCCGACGACGCAGTACCACACGCTCCGCTTCGGCGTGAACTACCGGTTCTCCGGGCTCTGAGAAGGCCCGGCGGGGATCGCCGGCTGCAGACTTGCCCGCGGCCGCCGATCGGGGTCGCGGGGCCGCGCGGCCGGCGGTTCGGAGCGGTCCTGCCGCGCCGCGTTCATTCCAGGAACGCGATCCAGCGGCCCGCCACGAGCGCGAGGAGCCAGCAGGAGAGCGAGAACGCCACCCCCGCCTTCACCCGCGCCGGCACGGGCGCTCCGGCGAGCGTTGCGCGCCAGGCGCCGGTCAGCCGCAGCGCGATTGCGTTGAGAGTTCCGAGGAGGACGAGGCCCACCTTCGTGAGGAAGGCGGGGTTCACCGCATAATCCCCCGGCTTCACGATGAAGAGCAGGAGCCCGGTCGCGACCGCCAGCGCCAGCCCGATCCCCGCGGAGGCGGTGAGAAGGCCCGCGACGGCCGCTGCCGGCGGCCGCCTGAGGACACCGAGAAGCAGGAGGTCGGCCGGGACGATGGCGCCGATGAGCAGCGCGATGCCGAGGAGATGCGCCGCGTTGACGAAGGGGTAGAGATAGAGCGAGCGGCGGAGCGCGGCGGCGATCGGCCAGTCCGCCACCCAGGACAGCCATTCGGCGGCCATCGTCCGCTCAGATCGCGTGGGCGCGGTCGGGATAGACGTCGTAGGCCTTCCCGCGGACCTCGACCCGGATCGCCTTCATCCGCCGGTCGGCGTGGTCGCTCGCGCGGTGGCCGGTGAGCTTCACCGGGTCGCCGACGGCCGCCGCCTCCTCGTCGAAGCCCGCCCGCCGCGTGCGGATCGGCGGCGCGAGGTCGACGTGCCAGCGGCCATCCGCGGCGTCGACCTCGAGGGTCGCATGAGGATTGCCGAGATAGATCGCCGCGATGGTGCCCTCGAGCACGAACACCGCGTCCTCCTCGGTCCAGCCCCAGCCGTGATGGGCGAACGCCCGCCCCGGGCCGGCGAGCGCAAGCCCGAGCGAGGCGAGAACGGCGCGTCGGTTGAGCATGGTCGGTCCTCCTTGCCGCGATGATAGGCCACGGCCGCCCCGCGGCGACCGCAAAGCTGCGTGAAGTCCGCCGGACCGCGTACCGGCTCCGCGTTGACATCCGCGCCGGGCCGTTTAGATAGCGGGCAGTCCGAGGATCGAGCGATGGGCCTGCTTGCGCACGTTACCGCCGACCGGACCGCGATCGCGGGCCGCGCCTCGACGATTCCCGCGACGAAAACGGCCACCCGGTAGCCGACGCCCTTCCGATCCCGATCTCTCCCGCGGGTTCCGGGGGGAGAGACGGTCCGCACCGGCGCATCCGAGCGTCCGGCGGACGTGAAGCCGGGAGAGAACGAAAAGGAGAGACCGGTCATGGGTCTGAAGATTGCCGTCGTCGGCGCCACCGGGAATGTGGGCCGCGAAATGCTCGATATTCTCGATGAGCGCGGCTTCCCCGTTGACGAGGTGGTGGCGATCGCCTCGCGGCGCAGCCAGGGGACGAACGTCTCCTTCGGCGACCGTACGCTGAAGGTGAAGGCGCTCGAGCATTTCGACTTTGCGGGGACGGACATTGCGCTCATGTCCGCCGGCGGCTCGGTCTCCAAGGAATGGTCGCCGAAGATCGCGGCGGAGGGCTGCGTCGTGATCGACAATTCCTCGGCCTGGCGCTACGATTCCGACGTGCCGCTGATCGTGCCCGAGGTGAACGCCGCCGCGATCGAGGGCTTCCGCCGCAAGAACATCATCGCCAATCCCAATTGCTCGACCGCGCAGCTCGTGGTCGCGCTGAAGCCGCTTCACGACCGCGCCCGCATCAAGCGCGTCGTGGTCGCGACCTACCAGTCGGTCTCGGGCGCCGGCAAGGACGCGATGGACGAGCTCTTCAACCAGACTCGCGCGGTCTTCGTCGCCGACCCCATCGAAGCGAAGAAGTTCACCAAGCGCATCGCCTTCAACGTCATCCCCCACATCGACGTCTTCATGGAGGACGGCACCACCAAGGAAGAGTGGAAGATGGTGGCGGAGACCAAGAAGATCCTCGACCCGAAGATCAGGCTGACGGCGACCTGCGTGCGCGTGCCGGTCTTCATCGGCCATTCGGAGGCCGTCAACATCGAATTCGAAGACCCGATCAGCGCCGAGGAGGCGCGCGACATCCTGCGCGAGGCGCCGGGCTGCCTCGTCGTCGACAAGCACGAGGACGGCGGCTACGTGACGCCCTACGAATGCGCCGGCGAGGATGCGACCTACATCTCGCGCATCCGCGAGGACATCACGGTCGAGAACGGGCTCTCGATGTGGGTCGTCGCCGACAATCTCCGCAAGGGCGCGGCGCTCAATGCCGTGCAGATCGCGGAGCTGCTCCTCAACCGGGGCCTGGTCGGCAACCGCAAGGCCGCCTGAGCGCGAGCCTCTCCCGAAGCCACAGACGGAAAGGGCGGCGCCGCGGCGCCGCCCTTTCCGATTCCGTGGAATTCCGTCCGGCCGGTCAGCCCTGCGCTTCTCAGCCCTGCGCTTCTCAGCCCTGCGCTTCCGCGGCAGCCTCCTTGGCGGCCTGCTTCGCGGCGGCTTCCTCCGCCTTGGCGGCGGCGGCGACCTCGCGGGCCTCCTCGTTCAGCCGCTTGGCGCGGGCGTTCGTCGCCTCGACGATGCGGGCCGACTTGCCCATGCGGCCGCGCAGATAATAGAGCTTCGCGCGCCGCACCCTGCCGCGGCGGACGACCTCGATCTTCTCCACGATCGGCGAATAGACGGGGAAGACGCGCTCGACGCCCTCGCCATAGGAGATCTTGCGGACGGTGAAGCTCTCGTTGATGCCGCCGCCCTTGCGCGCGATGCAGACGCCCTCATAGGCCTGCAGGCGCGTGCGCGTGCCTTCGGTCACGCGGACATGGACGCGGACCGTGTCGCCGGGCTCGAAGGCCGGTACGTCGCGCTTGGCGGCAACGGCGGCCATTTCCGCCTGCTCGATCTGCTGGATCACGTTCATCGCTCAAACACCTCGTCGTCCTCGCGCCCGCATTGCTGCCGCCGGGGCGCGGCATGATCTGACTTCCGCATCGATCGGGAATTTGCGCGTTCCTATACACGCACCCCGCCGCGATGTCGATGCTTCGTGCCGCGTAATATGGGCGCGGGCACCGGAATCCCAACCCGTTAGCCGTCGCCGGGCCGCGCCGCGAGATCGGGCCGCCGGGCGGCGGTGACGCGCTCGGATTCCGCGCGCCGCCAGTCCGCGATGCGGCGATGGTTCCCGGAAAGCAGCACCTCCGGGATCGCCCGCCCCTCCCAGACCGGCGGACGGGTGTAGTGGGGATATTCCAGGAGCCCGGCCTCGAAGCTCTCCTCCTCCGCCGATGCGCCCGCCCCCATCACGCCGGGCAGAAGGCGCACGCAGGCGTCGAGGAGCACCATCGCCGCGATCTCGCCGCCCGAGAGCACGTAGTCCCCGATCGAAACCTCCTCGAGGCCGCGGCCCTCGATCACCCGCTCGTCGACGCCCTCGAAGCGTCCGCACAGGATGAGGGCGCCCTCCCCCGCCGCGAGCGCCCTGACGCGCGCCTGGGTGAGCGGCGCGCCGCGCGGGCTCATGAGGAGCCGCGGGCGCGCGTCGCCCGGCGCGAGCGCCGCGTCGATGGCG
>NZ_SPKJ01000057.1 GCF_009866965.1 Propylenella binzhouense
CGCCGCCGGCCGGTGCGGCCGCTTCGCCCGACTGGGCGGGCTGCTCGCCGCCTGCCGCAGGGGCGGCTTCGCCGGCCGCCGCAGGGGCGGCTTCGGCGGTCGCCGCCGGAAGCGGCTTCGGGCTGTCGGAGAGGCTGCGCAGATAGGCGACGACGGCGGCGCGCTCATCGTCCTTCTTCAGGCCGGCGAAGCTCATCTTGGTGCCGGGCACGGTTCCCTTCGGATCGTGCAGGAACCTGTTCAGATGCTCGTAATTCCAGACCTGGGTGTGGTTCTCCGAGAACGCGACCATCGCGTCGGAATAGGAGAAGTCCGAAACCGATGCGATCGGGCGCTCGACCACATCCCAGAGATGCGGGCCGACCTTGTTGCCGCCGCCCTTCTCGAGCGTGTGGCAGGCGGTGCACTTGGCGGCGATCTGCTGTCCCTTGGCCGGGTCGGCGCTCGCCAGCAGCGTGTTGAAATCCGGGCCGGCCTCCTGGGCCTCGCCGGCGCCGCCGGCGGACGGCTCGGCGATCGCGATGACATAGGCCGGCTCCTCCGGCGCCTCGCGCTCAAACATGATCTCGGACAGGATGCTGATGCCGAAGGCAATGAGGAGAGCGAAGAGGATCGCACCCGCGATCTTGTTCAGCTCGAACGAATCCATGGGGCCTGGTGCTCCTGCGCGAGATCAGCCGGGACTTTTCCCGCGGCGGCGTCCGCGGCGGGCCGGCACGAGGTATCCCTTTTGACGGGGGGCATCAAGCCGTATAAGCGGCGGCTCGTGAGACGATTTGCCACTCGCCGCGGGCCCTCGGCCCGCCTCCTGCCACGAGCTCCGTCACGCCGATGAACCCGGTCATCGTCATTCCGGCGCGCCTCTCGGCGACGCGTCTTCCGCGCAAGCCGCTCGCCGATATCGGCGGCAAGCCGATGGTGCGCCACGTCGTGGAACGCGCGCTGGAGGCCGATGTCGGTCCGGTCATCGTGGCCGTCGACGATCAGGAGATCGTCGCGGCGCTGGACGGGATCGAGGCGGACGTGGTCGCGACGGATCCGGGCCATCCTTCCGGCTCCGACCGGATCTTCGAGGCGCTTTCGAGGCGCGATCCCGACGCCCGGCACGACGTCGTCATCAATCTCCAGGGCGACCTGCCGACCGTGGCGCCGGCGGTCGTCCGCGCCGCGCTCGGCCCGCTCGCCGACCCGGCCGTCGCGATCGCGACGCTCGCCGCCGAAATCGCCGTCGAGCACGAGCGGACGGACCCGAACGTCGTCAAGGTCGTCGGAAGCCCGGTCGGTCCCGGCCGGCTGCGGGCCCTCTACTTCACCCGCGCGACCGCGCCGTGGGGCGACGGGCCGCTCTTCCACCACATCGGCCTTTATGCCTATCGGCGCTCCGCGCTCACCCGCTTCGTCGGGCTGCCGCAGAGCCCGCTTGAAAAGCGCGAGCGGCTGGAGCAGTTGAGGGCCCTCGAGGCGGGCATGCGGATCGACGTCGCGGTCGTGGAGACCGTACCGCTCGGGGTCGACACGCCGGCCGACCTCGAACGCGCGCGCGCCCTCATCGGCAGCTGAGAAGAGCGGAGCGGACAAGCGTGTCGCGGCAGAAGGTCGTTTTCCAGGGAGAACTCGGGGCCAATTCGCACATAGCGTGCCTCGACGTGTTTCCGGACGCCGAGCCGGTTCCGCTTCCGACCTTCGAGGACTGCTTCCAGGCGGTCTCCGCCGGAGATGCCGATCTCGGCATGATCCCGATCGAGAACTCGGTCGCCGGCCGGGTCGCCGACATCCATCATCTGCTGCCGACCTCGGATCTGTCCATCATCGGCGAGTACTTCCTGCCCGTCCAGCACCAGCTCCTGGGGGTACCTGGAAGCCGGATCGAGGACCTCGAGATCGTGCAGAGCCATGTCCAGGCGCTCGGCCAGTGCCGCAAGCTCATCCGCCGCCTGGGCGTGACGGCGGAAGTCGCCGCCGACACGGCCGGCTCGGCCCGCCAGGTCGCCGAGATCGGCGACAGGAAGCGCGGCGCGATCGCCTCCCGGCTCGCCGCGCAGATCTACGGTCTCGACATCCTGGCGGAGGACGTCGAGGACGAGCCGCACAACACCACGCGCTTCATCTTCCTTTCGCGCGAAGCGCGGCGCGCGGCTGCCGGAAACGGCCCCGTCATCACCTCGTTTGTCTTCCGCGTCCGGAACGTCCCGGCCGCCCTCTATAAGGCGCTGGGCGGCTTCGCGACGAACGGCATCAACATGACGAAGCTCGAAAGCTACCAGCTCGGCGGCCGCTTCTTCGCGACGATGTTCTACGCCGACGTCGAAGGGCACCCGGACCAGCGCAGCCTGGCGCTCGCGCTCGAGGAGCTCGACTTCTTCTCCGCCGAACTCCGCATCGTCGGCGTCTATCCCGCAAGCCCGTTCCGGGCCAACATCGCCGAGCCGGCGGAGAACCGGGAGCTGCGGCCGACCCGGCACGGCTGATCGCGGGCGGGGATACGCCTCGCGCTTCATCCGACCGCGCTACTTGAACATGCCTTCGCGCAGGTTGATGCCATATTCGAGCCAGGCCTTCATCGCGCAGAGCATCTGCGTCCAGCCCTGGCAGTTGCCGTAGGAGGCGCGCAGCCCGGCTTCCGTCTCGCGCCAGCCTTCCTCCGAGATGGCGACGAGGGTGCGGCCGTCCTCGAGCGGCGCGAAGGTCATCGTTACCCGCGTCCGGTATGAAGCCTGCGCCGCCACCGCCTCACCGCCATCGGCCGGCGCGCCTTCGTTGGCCGCCCATTCGAGCACGATCCGCCGCTCCGGCTCGACCTCGACCACCCAGACCGGGAAGGCGCCCGGAAAGTCGTGAAAGTCCCAGTAGACCGTGGCGCCGGTCTCGATCCGCCCTTTGGCGCCGCCGGTCGTGAAATAGCGCGACAGCGCGCCGGGATCGACGACGGCCTGGAACACCTGCGCCACCGGCTTCGCGATCCGCGCCGCCACACTGAACTTGAGCTCCATGACGCCACCTCCTTGGCTGTGCCCCAATCATGTTATAGAAATATAACATGTCAAGCCGCGAATCAGGCGAATCGGAAGAGCGGGTGTTCAAGGCGCTCGCGGCCTCGACCCGCCGCGCGATCCTCGACGCACTGAAAGACCGGCCGCGGACAACGGGCGACCTCTGCACGCTCTTTCCGGCACTCGACCGCTGCACCGTGATGCAGCACCTGAAGGTGCTCGAGGAAGCGGATCTCGTGATCGCGAAGCGCGAGGGGCGGGAGCGCTGGAACCACCTCAATCCCTTGCCGATCAAGCACATACACGACCGTTGGATCGGCCCCTACGCGGCGAGGGCGGTGGCCATGCTGGATCGGCTGAAATCCGATCTCGAGGCCTGACGGGCCGAGATCCGGCACCGCCCGCCGGGAAGGCGTCGTGCCGGGAGGCGAAATCGGCCGGGTCGGGGTCTTTCGTCTCCCGTCCCGGTTCGGCTAGGCAGGATTGCTTTAAAATTGTTGCCTTAGGCTGTCTTGTGCCGCTCGATTGGAGGTGACAGAGTTCAGCATGTCGGATGCCCCATGCTCCGCGACGGTCGCGCCGTACCTTGACGATCGCAGGCCGCCGGCGGCTCCGTCGCGACCGGCCGGGCGGCGGTTCCGGGACAGCGATCACGCCGAGATCGAGCGGCTGCGCGCCGAGATCGCGGCACAGGCCGAGATCATCCGGTCGCAGGCCGAGTCGCTCGCGCACAGCCGGAAGATCTTCGAGCGGGCCTCGGCGGCCGCGCGGATCGGCGTCTGGGAGTGCCGCCTCGCCGACGAGACCCTCAGCTGGTCGGACGTGGTCTACGACATCTTCGATCTGCCGAGGGGTTCGGCCATCGACCGGAGGACAGCTCTCGCCTGCTATCCGGAGGAATCCCGCCTGGCGCTCGACAAGCTGCGCAGGCGAGCAATCGAGGAACGCGGCGGCTTCGGCATGGACGCCGAGATCGTGACGGCGAAGGGGAACCGGCGCTGGATCCGCATCACCGCGACGGTCGAGTGCGAAGGCGGCGTCCCGGTCCGGATCTTCGGGATGAAACAGGACATCACCGAGGAGAAGATCCTCGCCGACCGGACGCGCTATCTCGCCGAGTTCGACGTCATGACGGGGCTCGCCAACCGGAGCACGTTCCAGGCGCGGCTCGCCGGGCAGGCGCCGGCCGAGGCCGGTCCCGTCGGCGCGCTTCTCCTGGTCGACCTCGACGGCTTCAAGCAGATCAACGACACGTTCGGCCACGCCTTCGGCGATGCGTGCCTGAAGGAGGCAGCCCGGCGCCTCGCCGAGGTCGCCCAGACCGCGGATCTCGTCGCGCGGATCGGCGGCGACGAATTCGCGATCGTGGCCGGCGAGGGCTTCGACCTCGGTGCCTGCGAGGCGCTGGCCTCGGCGATCGTGGAGACGATGCGGCGGCCGGTGGCGTGCTGCGGCCACCTCGTCAGGCTCGGCGCGTCGGTCGGCATCGCCAGCGCGGCGGGCCGCGGGGCCCCCGAGCTCTTCATGGAGGCCGACATCGCGCTCTACGCCGCGAAGGCGGCGGGACGCGACACGTTCCGGACCTTCGTTGCGGCGATGATGCCGGAGCGGCCGCGCGCCGTCGCCTGAGGCCGGCCGCGGCGCCGGCTCAGACCGGGCCGAGCGGCCGGTGCGGGGGAGCCGGCAGCTCGACCGCTATCCGGTCGCCCGGGCGGACCGTCCCGCCGGCGCGCACGATCGCCATGATCCCCGCCTTGCGGATGAGCGCGCCGTCCGGAGCCCTGTCGAGCACGGCCGCCATGAGGCCGGCCGCGTAGGCCTCGATCTGGCGGCAGGGATTGCGCAGCCCGGTCACCTCGACGACGGCCTCATCGCCGAGGCGGAGCCGCGCGCCTGCGGGCAGGTCGAGGAGCGCCAATCCGCGCGTCGTGACGTTCTCGCCGAGCGTGCCGGGCGACACCGGGAAGCCCGCCGCCTGCAGCTCCTCGATGAGCTCCGAATGCAGGAGATGGACCTGCCGGAGATTGGGCTGGGTCGGATCCTTCGCGACGCGCGAGCGGTGCTGCACAAGCGTGCCGGCATGGGCGTCCCCGGCGACGCCGAGGCCCGCCACGAGCGCGATCTCCGGCGCGAGCGGCTTGGAGAAGCGATGGTCCGGCGCGCGCGCGACGGCGATCACGCTGCCGGCGGATTCCGCCGCGGTCACGCCGCGGCCTCCGATGCCGCGAAGGCCGCGACGAGGCTGCGGGCGATCGCGATCGCGGGCGGGGCGGTGAAGCCGTCCGGGTGGGTTCCGGCGAGGATCGCGCGGACCTCCGCACGCGTGAACCAGCGGCAGTCCTCGAGCTCGCTCTCGTCGCGCCGGATCTCGGTCGAGAGCGCCTCGGCGAAGCAGCCGAGCATCAGCGAGGAGGGGAACGGCCAGGGCTGGCTCGAATGGTAGGCGACGCGGCCGACGAGGATGCCGGATTCCTCCCCCACTTCGCGGCGCACGGCGCCCTCGATCGTCTCCCCCGGCTCGATGAAGCCGGCGAGGGCGGAATAGCGGCCGGGCGGAAAGCGCGCCTGGCGGCCGAGCAGGCAGCGGTCGCCGTCGATCGCGAGCATGATCGCCACCGGGTCGACGCGCGGAAAGTGCTGCGCGCCGCAGGACCCGCATTCGCGCCGGACGCCGCCGGCGGCGGGCACCGTCGGCGCGCCGCAGCGGGCGCAGAAGCGGTGGTTCTCGTGCCACGAAAGGAGCGACCGCGCCTGCGCGAGCGCCCCGAGTTCCTCCGCCGGCAGCAGCGCCTGGGAGGCGAGCGAGCGGAGGTCGATGGCGTGCATGCCGTCCGGAAGCGGCCGGTCGGACGGCACGGAACCGGCGAGGCGCGGACCGCCGGGGCAGGTGCCGAGGAGGACGAGGCTGCCGCGGTCGAGCCCGAGCGCCGCCGCGCTCGCGACGTCGTGGAGGGCGCTCGCGGCGCTTCCGGCGGCGACGAGCGCGCGCTCTTCCGCGAGGAGATAGAGGCGGGCGGCCGGATCGGCGAGCGCCTCGGCAAGGCTCGCCTCGGTGCGGGCCTCCGAGAGCCGGTCGAGCCGGTTTCCCGCGAATCCGTTGAGTGCGCTCGTATCGCCGAAACGCGGATGCTCGAAAAGATGACCCACGAAATCTCCTGCTACTGGATCCTGCCGATGCGGGTGACGTTGAGGCGCCCGGCGATGCGGGAGGCGAGCGCCTCCGCCTCGCCGGCCGGATAGGGCCGGGCGGGCGCGGCGCCCCAGACGGGCTTCGGCCACGCCCGGTCGCCGGCCTGCCGCGCGACGACGTGCACGTGGAGCTGCCGCACCTGGTTGCCGAGCGCGGCGACGTTGAGCTTGTCGACGCGCGCGAGGCTGCGCAGCGCCTCCCCGGCGAGATCGATCTCGTCGATGAGCGCGATCCGGTCGTGGCGCGGCAAATCGTGGATCTCGACGCGACCGGCCCGGCGCGGCACCAGGACGAGCCAGGGATAGTTCGCGTCGAGCATCAGCCGCACGGCGGAAAGCGGCAGATCGGCGACCGGGCAGGTGTCGCGCTCGAGCTGGGGGTCGATGTGGAAGGGCAAGCGGAGTCCTCGCCGACGGTAGCCTGGGGAGAGCCGGCCCTAGATAGCAGTCAGGCCGGCCGCGGTCCGTACAAAATGATCGCGGCGCCGGTCAGGCAGATGACGGCGCCGAGGAGGTCCCAGCGATCCGGGGCGACGGACTCCACCTGCCACAGCCAGGCGAGCGACGCCGCGATGTAGACGCCGCCATAGGCGGCATAGGCGCGGCCGGCGGCAGCGCTCTCCACGCGCGTCAGGAGAAAGGCGAAGAGCGCGAGCGACACCATGCCCGGCAGGATCCAGAGCGCCGAGCGGCCGAGACGCAGCCACGCCCAGAACGCGAAACAGCCGGCGATCTCCGCGAGGGCGGCGCCGAGATAGGCGGCGATGGTCGGCATTCCTCCGGTGCTCCCGAGCGGTCCCGCAACCGCGCCATCATGCCAGTCCGGGCCAATCCGCGTCACCCCGGACGGCACTTTGTTGACAGCCGGTCGGCACCGACTAAGGTCCGCCGCGCTTTCAAGACAACCGGACGGCCATGGCGGACACCGAGCAGCTCCAGACGATCATCGACGAGGCCTTCGACGCGCGGGACGGCATCGGGCCCGGCACGGCGGGCGAGGTCCGCGACGCGGTCGAGCAGGCGCTCGCCCTCCTCGATTCGGGTGCCGCGCGGGTGGCCGAGCGCGCCGGCGACGGCCGCTGGAGCGTCAACCAGTGGCTCAAGAAGGCGGTGCTCCTGTCGTTCCGGCTCAATCCGATGGAGGTCATCCCTGGCGGGCCGGGCGGGGCGGTCTGGTGGGACAAGGTGCCCTCGAAATTCGCCGGCTGGACCGCGGCCGATTTCGAGAAGGGCGGCTTCCGGGTGGTGCCGGGCGCGGTCGTCCGCCGTTCGGCCTTCATCGCCCCGGGCGCCGTGCTCATGCCGAGCTTCGTCAATCTCGGCGCCCATGTCGGCGAGGGCACGATGGTGGACACCTGGGCGACGGTCGGCTCCTGCGCGCAGATCGGCCGGAACTGCCATCTCTCGGGCGGGGTCGGGATCGGCGGCGTGCTCGAGCCGCTGCAGGCCGAGCCGGTGATCATCGAGGACAATTGCTTCGTCGGCGCGCGCTCCGAGGTGGCGGAAGGCGTCATCGTGCGCGAGGGCTCGGTGCTCTCCATGGGGGTCTATCTCGGCGCCTCGACGCGGATCGTCGACCGCGCGAGCGGGGAGGTCCTCTATGGCGAGGTGCCGGCCTATTCCGTCGTCGTGCCCGGCAGCATGCCCGGGAGCGGCGGCGGGCCGTCCCTCTATTGCGCCGTGATCGTGAAGCGGGTCGACGAGCGGACGCGCTCCAAGACCTCGATCAACGAACTGCTCAGGTCCTGAATTGGCCCGCCGACCCGTCCGATCCTCCCCGGATCTCCCGAAGCGCATGCTTTGGGCGTTCTTCGGCCTTTCGGGACGGATCGGGCGGCAGGTCTACTGGCTCGTCGTCCTCGGCCTCCAGGCCGTCCTGACCGTCATCTTCCTGCAATTGATCGGCCGCGAGGAGGCGAGCTTCTTCCAGATCGTCTCGCTGCTCTCGCCCTTCGTCTCCATCGCGATCCTGTGGTCGAGCATCGCGGTTTCGGTGAAGCGGCTTCACGATATCGGCATGAGCGGCCTCTGGGCGGTCGTGGCGCTGGTGCCGCTCATCAACATCGCCTTCCACGTCTGGCTCGGCATCGTGCCGCCGATGCGGGGGCCGAACCGCTACGGCGACCGCAGCGACGTTCCGCCGGCCTGAGGGGGGCGGGAAACGGGCGATTCGGTGGTGAATTCCCTACGGATATGTTTGATGAGAGAATCCTCTGCGAAGCTGGAGGTCGGCGAACCGACAGCTGACCTCCAGTACCTCACACCCATTTCCCCGCAAGCGCTTTGCGCTTCGGAAAGCGCTTGCCCATAGCACCTCGCCAACGCGGCACGGATGCAGCCTCAGTTCGGCAAGATCATACCGACAGGATCCTGCCATCACATCCGCCGGACGGTTACCGCGTGCTCAAGGGTGAGCGCGAGATAATGGTCACCGGACCGTCACGGGCACTCCGGCAGCGAGAGAAGATTGTCCGGCTGTTCACCGTCTGCTTCCGTCGTCAGGTACTTGTTGCCGAACCGGCTGGTCCTGACAATGACATTCACCTCGCGCCCGCCGGCGCTGACGAAGAAGGACCATTTCCCGGACTCGATGCCAACGATCGCATCCGGCTGCGTCAGCAGCCAGCGGGCGCGGTCGGCGTTCACGCCTCCGACATGCGTGATCCTCTCCCAGGGATTGTATCTATCCGTCTTACGGACGCACTGGATCTGATGACGCGCTGCCATGGCGCGCTCCTTTCTCGGCGCTTGCGCCGACCTGAAAGAGCGGCTTGCCCATGCGGCGGAATGCATTACACTGATAAACGCACCGACCATCCCGCGGTCAAAGCCGCCCGATGGACCTACGACCCGGGCGCGCTGGAATGCGCCCGGGTCGATTCACATTGGGCACACCACGAGCATCGCACGGCGCAGGGGTCGCGTCTAGGGCAAACTTGGGTCTCCTTTTAATCCTCTACATCTTATGAAGTTGAAAGGCTCAGCTCGATGCGCTATGTGGTGCCTCTGTCGGGCGAGCTTCCGAGGCTCTCGGCCTCGGCCTCATTGAAGGATAAGCTGTCGCGGATTGGTTGATGCAGCAGCGATACCCGCTCGCCCGACATCTTCGCGTCGCAAGCTTACGTGCGGCCGTCGCACGACGAGTGGCACTGCCGGAGTCCTCTCGCGCTCGATCGAGCGAAGGTCGGTGCCTACACTTTCTCAAGCAGATCGTTCCGCCAGATAACTCCCTCGCCTTCCAGCAGGGGGCGTAGGCGCATGTCGCTGCGCCAACCAGCGGTGAAATCGTCTACCTAGCCTCGCCGAGCATGGAGCGACCAGAATGTCACCGTGTTTGGCTCGCGCGGTCCGTTGTCGCCCCCGCGCGATGCGGTCCGTGTTTCCGCCGGGTGCCCGACGCGATGCTTGCTCATGCTTTCTGACTCAGGTGGCTCCCAGTACTTCGCGGCGCCGGAGCCGAGCCCAGCACCGGAAGGCTTGTCGCGGCGCGGCGCTCCCGCTAACCGGATCGACGGCACCGACCGGATGGGGAGCCGAAGATGGACTGGCACTATCTCTTCCTCGATTTCGACGGCCGCATCGGCCGCCGCGACTGGTGGACCGGCGCGATCATCCTGTTTCTCGCCAGCATCATCGGCGGGTGGCTGTTCGGCGACGGCTTCATCGGCTGGGTGATCAGCGTCCTGATGCTCATCCCGACGCTCGGCGTGCACATCAAGCGCTTCCACGACCGCGGCAAGAGCGGCTGGTGGGTGCTGATCGTCTTCGTCCCGGTGATCGGCTTCATCTGGATGATCGTCGATCTCGGGATCCTGGAAGGCGATCCGGGGCCCAACCGCTTCGGGCCGCCGCCGGCGCCGGTCGTTTCGTGAGCGCGCCGGCCGCGGACATCCTGGTCGAGCTCCTGGCCGCCCCGAGCGTGACCCCGGACGCCGGGCCCGCGCTGGACGTCATCGCCCGCCTGCTTTCGGCCGCGGGATTCTCGGTCGATCGCCCGGTCTTCACGGAGCCCGGCACGCCCGACGTCGAGAACCTCTTCGCCGCGATCGGGGCGGGCGAGCGCCATTTCGTCTTCGTCGGCCATGCCGACGTGGTGCCGCCGGGCGATCCGGCGCGCTGGCGCCATCCCCCCTTTGCCGCCGCCGTCGAGGACGGGGTCGTCTACGGCCGCGGCGCGGTCGACATGAAGGGCGGACTGGCCGCCTTCATCGCCGCCGCGCTCCGCTTCCTCGAGCGGCGCGGGCCGGAATTCGGCGGCCGCCTCTCCTTTCTCGTCACCGGCGACGAGGAGGGGCCGGCCGTGAACGGCACGGCCAAGCTCCTCGCCTGGGCGAAGGGGCGCGGCGAGGGCTTCAGCGCCGCGCTCGTGGGCGAGCCGACCTCCGTCGAGAGGCTGGGCGACCAGATCAAGATCGGCCGGCGCGGAAGCTTTTCGGCGACGCTCGTGGTCACGGGACGGCAGGGCCATGCGGCCTATCCGCATCTCGCCGAAAATCCGATCCGCGGGCTGACGGAGCTCCTCTGGGCGCTCCAGGCGGAGCCGCTCGATGCCGGGACCGATCATTTCGAGCCCTCGACCTTCGAAGTGGTCTCCGTCGATGTCGGGAACCCGGCCTGGAACGTCATTCCCGGCTCCGCCTCGGCCCGCTTCAACAGCCGGTTCAACGACCTCTGGGACCGCGCGAGCCTGCGGGCGGAGGTCGAGCGGCGCCTGCGCCTCGCCGCGGAAGCTCCGCGCTTCTCGGCCGCGCCGATCCGCTGGAGCCTCGCAGAGGAGCCGTCGCCGTCCGACGTCTTCCTGACCCATGACGAAGCGCTGATCGGGCTCGTCTCGCGCGCGGTTGAGGAGGCGACGGGGCTGAGGCCGCGGCTCTCCACCGGCGGCGGCACCTCCGATGCGCGCTTCGTGAAGGACTATTGCCCGGTGGTCGAATTCGGACCGGTCGGCACCAGCATGCACCAGGCCGACGAGCGGATCGGCCTCGACGAGCTGGAGCGGCTTGCCGCCGTTTACGAGCGCATTCTCGACGCGTATTTCACCGCCTGATGCTTTTCGAGTGGATTCGCCGCAACCTGGCAGGCGCCTGGGCCCTCATGAACGGCGACGCCGCCGGCCTGAGGATTCTCGATATCTCGGTCGAGGGCTTCTGGCGCTCGTTCGCCGCGATTTTGTTCGTCGTCCTGTTCTCGCTGCCGGTCCTCGTCGCCGAGCCGACGCTCCTTGCCGGGGAAGGCGGCCAGGCGACCGCCACCCGCGCGCCGATGCTCCTTCAGATCGTGGCGATCCTCGTCGACTGGGTCGCGTTCCCGCTGATCTTCGCCGCGCTGGCCCGTCCGCTCGGGCTCGGCGGCCAGTACGTGCCCTATATCGTCGGCCGCAACTGGAGCTCGGTCATCGTGTCCGGGATCTATGCCGCGGTGCTGGTGCCGTACCTGCTCGGCGTGCTGCCGGCGGGCATCGTCCCCTACCTGCTCTTCGCCGTCTTCGGCCTCGCGCTCCGCTTCTCCTATCTCGTGGCGCGGATCGCGCTCGGCGTGCCGGCGAGCCTTGCCGTGCCGATCGTGGTGCTCGAGGTGCTGGTCTCGCTGGTGGTGGAGTTCACCCTCGGCCGGTCGGGCTGAACGCCTCCGGGTAGTCGACCCTCACGAGGTAGAGACCGTCGGGCGGCGCGATCGGGCCGCAGGCGCGCCTGTCCCGCGCTTCGAGGGCCTCGGCGACCTGCGCCGGCCGCCATTTCCCTTCGCCGACGAGCTTCAGCGAGCCGGCAAAGGAGCGGATCTGGTTGTGGAGGAAGGAACGCGCGGACGCCTCGATGACGATCTCCTCGCCCGAGCGGACGACGTCGAGCCGGTCGAGCGTCTTCACCGCGCTCTTCGCCTGGCATTCGGTCGAGCGGAAGGTCGTGAAGTCGTGCGTGCCCACGAGATGGCGGGCGGCCGCATCCATCGCCTCGGCATCGAGCCGCCGCCCGACCCGCCAGGCGCGGCCGCGCTCGATCGCGAGCGGCGCGCGCCGGTTGACGATCCGGTACCGGTAGTGCCGCCTGAGCGCGGAAAACCGTGCGTCGAACGCGTCGGCGACCGGCTCGGCCGACAGCACCGCGACCGGGTCGGGGCGGAGATGCGCATTGAGGGCATCGGCGAGCCGGTCGCCCGGCCAGGCCCTGGCGAGGTCCAGATGCGCGACCTGCCCGAGCGCGTGGACGCCGGCATCCGTCCGGCCCGCCCCGCGCACGGTCGGCCGCTCGCCGGTGAGCCTGAACGCCGCCGCCTCCAGGGCGCCCTGGACGGAGCGGCCGTTCGCCTGCCGCTGCCAGCCGACGAAGGGGCCGCCGTCATATTCGACGATCAGTCTGAAGCGGGGCACGGCTGGTCCCTCCGGTCGTCCGGCGCGGCGCGGTGCGCTGCCTCCGCCGCATGCTCCGGCATCAGGGCGCGACAGTCACGTCGTGGCGGGCGCCGCGCAGGAACTCGTCGGCGGTCACCGCCTTCCTGCCGGCGCGCTGGAGCTCGAGC
This sequence comes from Propylenella binzhouense, assembly GCF_009866965.1. Taxonomy (GTDB): domain Bacteria; phylum Pseudomonadota; class Alphaproteobacteria; order Rhizobiales; family Afifellaceae; genus Propylenella; species Propylenella binzhouense. The sequence goes on from NZ_SPKJ01000057.1 coordinate 12,696, forward strand.
AGATCGACCGCGCCGGTCCCGCACGGCACCGTCAGGCCGGCCCCGGAGCCGGCGCCGGCCGGAACGGCGCGCAGGACCTTCACCCGCTCCGGCTTGCCGCCGATCGCGATCTCGCACCAGGCGCCGGGAAACGGCGACAGCCCGTTGATGTGGCGGGCGACCTCGGCCGCGGGCCGGCTCCAGTCGATCCGCGCCTCGGCCTTGTCGATCTTGGCGGCATAGACGACGCCCGTCTCGGACTGCGGCAGGCAGGCGAGCGCACCGCGCTCGAGCGCGGCGACGGCCCGGACCATGAGGTCGGCGCCGAGCCGTGCGAGCCGGCCGCCGAGCTCCCCCGCCGTTTCGGCCGGGCCGATCGCGACGCGCTCGGCCATGCAGACCGGGCCGGTATCGAGCCCTTCGTCCATCCGCATCACCATGACGCCGGTCTCGGCATCGCCCGCCATGATCGCGCGCTGGATGGGCGCCGCACCCCGCCAGCGCGGCAGCAGCGAGCCATGCAGGTTGAGGCAGCCATGGCGCGGGGCCTCGAGGATCGGCGGCGGCAGGATCAGCCCGTAGGCGACGACCACCGCGACGTCAGCCGCGAGGGACCGGAAGCTCTCCTGCTCCTCCCCGCCGCGCAGCGATTTCGGGGCGCGGACGGGAATGCCGAACTTCTCGGCCGTCTCCTGGACCGGGGAGGGACGCTCCGCCATGCCGCGGCCGGCGGGACGGGGCGGCTGCGTGTAGGCGGCCGCGATCTCGTGGCCCTGGCCGACCAACTCGACGAGGGTCGGCACCGCGAGTGCGGGCGTGCCCATGAAGACGATGCGCAGGCTCACGGGCGCTCCGTCAGATGCGCTGCTGGCGGTGGCGTTCCTTCTCGCGCGCCTGCTTGGCGAACTTCCGGACGACGAGATCGCGCTTCAGCTTGGAGAGATAGTCGATGAAGAGCACGCCGTTCAGATGGTCGATCTCGTGCTGCAGGCAGACGGCGAGGAGGCCCTCCGCCTCCTGCTCCTGGAGCCTTCCGTCCCGGTCGATATACTTCACCCGCACCTTCGCGGGGCGCTCCACCTCGGCATAATAGTCCGGGATCGACAGACAGCCCTCCTCGTAGCGCGCGCGCTCGTCCGACGACCACACGATCTCCGGGTTGACGAGGAAGAGCGGCCTGCGTTCCTCCTCCTCCTTTCCGATGTCGATCGTCACGAGCCGGCGCGGGACGCCGACCTGGACCGCGGCGAGGCCGATGCCCGGGGCGTCGTACATCGTGTGCAGCATCTGGTCGAGGAACCGGCGCGTCTCGTCGTTGACGTCTTCGACGGGGGCGCTCGCCTCGCGCAGCACGGGATCGGGAATCGTCAGGATCTCGAGGGTGGTCATTGCGACGGCGAAATAGGATCTGACCCCCGGGGCGTCAACGGATTCCCGCGGAGACTGCGCCGCCCCGAGCCGAATCAGCTAACGTGAACATTATGGAAACGACGCTCTGGCCGGCGCTCCGGGAGCTGACCCGGGCGAATCTTCCCGCGCTCGCCGCGGGCGCGGTGCTGCTCTTCCTCGTGCTCTCGGCGCTCTTCCTGGCGCGCGCGTCCGGGCGCCGACGGCGCGCGGAGGCGGCCGCGGCTTCCCAGGCGGACGCGCTCGAGGCGCGGCTCAACGCCGTGCTCTCCACGCAGGCCGAGCTGACCGGCCGCATGCAGACGATGGCCGAGATCTTCGGCGCCCGGCAGGCCGACCTCAACCGCGCGCTTTCGGAGCGGCTCGACGGCATGGCCCACAAGCTCAACCTCTCGGTCGGCGAGGCGAGCCGGACGACCAACGACCAGCTGACGCAGCTCCAGGAGCGGATCGCCGTGATCGACGCGGCGCGGCAGCATATCGGCGAGCTGACCGGGCAGGTGGCGACGCTTTCCGGCATCCTCGGCAACAAGCAGGCGCGCGGCGCCTTCGGCCAGGGCCGGATGGAGGCGATCATCGCCGACGCGCTGCCGGCGAGCGGCTACGCCCTCCAGCCGACGCTGAAGAGCGGCATGCGCCCCGACTGCCTGGTCTTCATGCCGAACGGGGCGCCGCCGCTCGTCATCGACGCGAAGTTTCCGCTCGAGGCGTTCAACGCGCTGCGGGCGGCCGAGACGGCGGAAGCGACGCGGGCGGCCGAGGCGCGGCTGCGTGCCGACGTGATGCGGCACCTGCGCGACATCCGCGACCGCTACCTGGTTCCGGGCGAGACGCACGACACGGCGCTCATGTTCGTGCCGTCGGAATCAATCTTCGCCGAAATCCAGGAGCGCTTCGAGGACGTCGTGCAGCGCGCCCACCGCGCCCGCATCGTCATCGTGTCGCCGTCGCTCCTGCTCCTCTCCATCCAGGTGATCCAGGCGGTCCTGCGCGACGCGCGGCTGAAGGAGCAGGCGCACGTGATCCAGAGCGAGGTGATGAAGCTGATGGAGGATGTCGGCCGCCTCGACGAACGCGTGCGCAAGCTGCAGGCGCACTTCCTGCAGACGCAGCGGGACGTCGAGCAGGTGCTCGTCTCCTCCGACAAGATCGTGGCGCGCGGGCGCCGGATCGAGGCGATCGGGGAGGGCGAGGAGGGCGCGGCGCCGCTCGCGGTCTCCGCCGCCGAATGACGCGGCTCCCGAATGACGGGGCGCGCCTAACCGAAGGTAAAGAAATCGGCTCAACTGATGGGTGCGCCGTTCAGCCGGCTTCAAGACATGCCTGCTAGAGAGGCAGCTGCGGAAGGAGCTTACCGGCGGGCCGCGCTCGCCGGACCGCCCCGTCCGCCTCGGCCGTTGCTTGCGCGCCGTGAAGTCTTGCGGCCACCACCTGGCCCGAGCGGTCCGTCGGGCTCTCGTCCCGGCGGGCCGCGGGCCGGCCAGCCTCCTCAGCCCTGCGCCGCCAGCTCCTCGTCGATCCGGGTCGCCTCCAGGAAGGCCGGGCGCGCGCGGCAGCGGTCGGCATAGCTGCCGATCGGGCCCTCCGAGGGCAGGATGTGCCAGAGCACGCCCCAGTGGAGGTTCGAGCCGATGAGGATGTCGGCGGCGGTGAAGGCGTCGCCGAGGATCCAGGTGCGGCCGGCAAGCGCCTCGGTCATCACGCGCTCCATGGTCGCGAAATCGCCCCAGCCGGCCTGCCGGGCAGGCACGTCCCACTTGAAGAACTTTTCCCCGAAGCAGGGCTCCATCACGCCGACCGCATAGAACAGCCATTGCAGATAGGCGCCCCGGTCCGGGTCGCCGGGGGCGGGGGAGAACCGGCCGTTGCCGTAGCGCTCGGCGAGATAGGCGACGATCGCGCCGGATTCGGCCACAGGCGCGCCCCGGTCGGTGATGGCAGGCACCTTTCCGCTCGGGTTCAGTTTCAGGAACTCCGCGCTCTTCTGCTCGCCCTTCTCCAGGCTCACGCGGTGCAGCGCATAGGGCACGCCGAGCTCCTCCAGGAACCAGAGGATGCGGAACGAGCGCGAGCGCGGCGCATGGTAGAGGACGAGGTCGGAGGTCTCGGTGAGCGGCATCGGCTGATCCCTTTCAGCATGTCGACCGGATGCAGCCATGTGGGCCTGTCTCGTCCCGACGTCCAGCGCGGGGCGCAAGAATCGTGTGGAAGCGGCCGCTCGAACGGGGCATCGGGCAGGTCTTCTTGAGGAGAGGCACTTGGCATTCGTTCCCGCCTTGCCGGTGATCGGCGCATTCACGCTCGCCGCGGCGATCCTCATCGTCACGCCGGGTCCGGACATGACGCTCTTCCTCGGGCGGGCCCTGACGCAGGGCCGCCTTGCCGGAATCGCGGCGCTGCTCGGCGCCTCGACGGGTCTCTTCGTCCATACGATGCTCGCGGCATTCGGGCTTTCGGCGCTGCTCGCGACCTCGCCGGCCGCCTTCTTCACCGTGAAGGCCGCCGGCGCGCTCTACCTGGTCTTCCTCGCCGTGCAGGCGATCAGGAAGGGCTCCGCGCTCACGCTCGAGAGGCGTGCCGCGCCCGGGCGCTCCTTCCTGGAGAACTGGGCGACGGGCCTCGGGATCAACCTTCTCAATCCGAAGATCGTGCTGTTCTTCGTGACCTTTCTCCCGCAATTCGTCTCGGTGCAGGATCCGGATGCGGGCGCGAAGCTTGCCTTCCTGGGCCTCTACTTCATCGCGCTCGAACTGCCCGCCTGCACGGCCATGATCCTGGCCGCCGATCGCTTCTCCTCCGCCCTGAGGTCGAGCCCCAGGATCGCGCGGGCGATCGACTACGTCTTCGCGGGCGTGTTCGGCGCCTTCGCGCTCCGCATCGTCCTCACGCGCGCGCAGTGACACCCATGGGAAGCATCATCGGGACCGAAAGCGCGTCCCAGAGCCGGCCGGCGACGAAGCCCATCACGTCGGCTGCCGGGATCGCCGGGCTGAAAAGGAAGCCCTGCGCCTCGGTGCAGCCCATCTCGCGGAGCTGGTCGAACTGTTCGGCCGTCTCGACGCCCTCCGCGGTCGTCACGATGCCGAGGCTCGTCCCCAGCCAGGCGATGCTACGCACGATCGCCTCGCAGTCGGGCTGGCTCCCGATGTCGCGGATGAAGGAATGGTCGATCTTGATCTTGTCGAAGGGAAAGCTGCGGAGGTAGCCGAGGCTGCAATAGCCGGTGCCGAAATCGTCCATCGAGATGCGGACGCCGAGCGCCTTCAGCTCGCGCAGATCCGCGAGCGTGCCCTCATCGTTGCGCATCAGCACCGATTCCGTGATTTCGAGTTCCAGGCGCTCGGGTGCGAGTCCGGAGGCGGCCAGCGCCTCCTTGACGGTGCGCACGAGGTCCCGGCCGCGGAACTGCATGGCCGACACGTTCACGGCCACCTTGAGGTCGCTCCTCCAGGCGCTGGCGTCGCGGCAGGCCCGCTCCAGCACCCAGCGTCCGAGCGGAATGATCAGACCCGTCTCCTCGGCGATGGAGATGAAGTCGAGCGGCGGGATCATTCCCCGCTGAGGATGACGCCAGCGGACCAGCGCCTCGACGCAGTTGATGGCGTTCGAGCGCACGTCGAGGAGGGGCTGGTAGTGAAGCTCGAACTGGCCGGTGGCGAGCGCGAGCCGAAGGTCGGTCTCCAGAGCGCGCCGCGCCTGCGCCCGGGCATCCATCTCCGGCTCGAAGAAGCGATAGACGCCCCGTCCGTCCGATTTCGCCCGGTAGAGCGCCATATCGGCGTTGCGCAGCAAATCGTCGGGATCGGCGCCGTCGTCCGGGGCGATCGCGATCCCGATGCTCACGCCGACCACGATCCGGTGACCCTCCGCGACGATCGGCTCGTTCAGCGTCTCGATGAGGTGCTGCGCCAGCCGTTCGGCATCGACCGACGTCTGGAGCGCGTGGTGGACGACCGCGAATTCGTCGCCGCCGATCCGTGCGATCGCCCCAGCCTCGCCGACGCGGTCCTTGAGCCGCTGCGCGACGGTCATGAGAAGCGCGTCGCCCACCGGGTGGCCAAGCGAGTCGTTCACGGCCTTGAAGTTGTCGAGGTCGAGGCAGAGCACCGCGAACTGCCCGCCGAGGCGGCACTGGCGAAGCGCCGCATGCATCTCGTCGCGGAATCGGCGCCGGTTGCCGAGGCCCGTCAGGGGATCGTGCTGCGCCATGTAGGCGACCTGCTCCTCCGCCCGCCGCTGCTCGGTGATGTCGGCGTGGGTCGAGACCGATCCTCCGCCCGGGACGCTGCGATGCCACACGGCGATGACGCGGCCGTTGCACAGCTCGTCGACCGCATACCATTCCGTTCTCAACGAAACCGCCCTCAGCCGGTTCTCCACGTAGTTCTCGATGCCGATGGGGGAACTTCCCGCCGCCACGCGCTGCTGCAATATCTCCCGCAGAGGCGTGCCCGGTTGGGTGTGCTCCGGCAGCAGGCCGTACATTTCCGCATAGCGGTCGTTGCAGACGAGCAGACGATTGTCGTCGTCGAACATGCACACGCCCTGCGTGATGTTCTTCAGGACCGCTTGGAAGAGGCGGTTCTGCTCGGTCTGGTCGATCTCCCAGCGCGCGAGCGCCTGAATTGCGGGGGCGGAGTTCTGCCTGGGAACGCTCTCGGCGTCCTCGCGCGCGTTGTGCGGCGGTTCCAGAGCCGCCCGGTTCCGGTATCCCATGTCGCCCGCTTCCATGCCATCCCCAGAGACACGGTAGCCGTCGACCGTTTACGAGAGGTTGATTTTCTGAAAGGAGGATGACTTTTTGGTTGCGTTCGGGAGCGGCCAGGCAAGCTCTCGTTGTCCGCAACGGGTGCGGCAAGATCGTCGCAACGTCGCCTTCTCGACCGATCGTTTACCCTTGGCCGTTATCGCCACCTTGGACCGCCAGGGTCCCGGTGCCCGAGCATCCATGAACACGGCCTCCGCATTCCTTCTTCTCATCGCCGCCGCGGTGGCCTGGGTGGCGTTCCGAAGCACGCGCATGCCGCCCTTCCCGGGGCGGTTCCATTTCGTGCTGATGCACATGGCGGCCGCATGGTGGGCGCTCGCAGCGGCACTCGAGTGGCATATGCCGGACCCGGGCGGAAAGGTGCTGTGGGCGGAACTCGCCTGGCCCGGCATCGTGCTCGCGCCCGCGGGCTGGACCTTCTTCGTCTGGAGCTATGTCAACGGCCGCAGGATCCGGCGCGAGCGCCTGCTGGTCGGCCTCGCCGCCGCATTCGCGGCCGCGACGCTTCTGATCGCGCTCACGAACGGGCGCCATCACCTCCTCTACACGTCCATCCACCCGATGGCCGGGGGCCCCGCCAACGAGCTCGTCTACGAGCACGGGCCGTGGTTCTTCCTCGTCACCGCAGTGCTCTATTTCGGCATGCTGGTGACCGTCTTCGCCGCCGTTTCAGCGCTGCACCGGGCGCCGTCGCTCTACCGGTCGCACTATCTCGCTTTGATCGCGGCGATCGCGCTGCCGTGGATCGGCAACATCATCTATGTCAGCGGATCGGGGACGCTCTTCGCGTTCGACCCGACCCCCTTCGGGCTGATCGCGGCCGGCGCGGTGTTCGGTTTCCTGATCCAGCGCCGCGACTTCGTGGACCTGCCGCCGATCGCGCGCAACGCGCTCGTCGACCATTTGCCGGATGCCGTAATCGTGCTCGACCCGAACGGCGTCATCGTGGAAGCGAACCGCGCCGCCTGCATCCTCGCCGGAGCGGATGTCGCTCCGGTCGGCCGCCATATGCGCGACCTTCCGGTCCTCTCGGCCGTGACGGATCCGCTGCACTGGTCCGAACTGCCGACCGGCGGCCAGGTCTGGGAGGCGAGCATCCGGCCGGCCAGCAGCATCGAGGTGCGCCGCATTCCGCTCCTGCAGGCCGGGCGGATGGTGGGCGCCATGTTGGTGCTGCGCGACATCAGCGACCGCAAGCAGATGGAGAACCAGCTGCGGCTTGCGCTCGAGGCCCTCGAGCGCAGGCTCAGCGCCAACATGGAACTGCAGAACAGGCTGCGCGAGGACGCCATCCGCGATCCGCTGACCGGCGTCTACAACCGCCGCTTCTTCGAGGAGATGCGGGACGATCTTCTCGCCGACGCCGAGGCGCGCGAATGGCCGATCGCCGCGGTGATCCTCGATCTCGACCATTTCAAGAAGCTCAACGACGAGCACGGCCACCAGGCGGGCGACGCCACGCTGCGGGCGATCGGCGGCCTGCTCCAGAAATCCGTCCGGAAGACGGATTTCGTGTTCCGCATCGGCGGCGAGGAGTTTCTCGTCCTGATGCCCGGCATGGGTGCGGAGCAGGGCATCGAGCGTGTCGAGCGCTGGGCGGCCGCGTTCCGGCGGCTGACCTCCGAGCGCCGGCACGGCGTCGAGCCGGCCACGTTCTCGGCCGGAGTGGCGGCCTATCCGGAGGACGGCCGGGACTGGGAGACGCTGGTGAGGCGGGCCGACGAGGCGCTTTACAGGGCGAAGCTGAAGGGCCGGAACAGGGTGGTCGGCTACGGGCAGGCCGACGATGCCGGCCCGGATCCGAGCGTCGGCCGGGACAGCAGGGCGGCCTGAGATCAGTCCTTGGCGCGCTCGACGTAGGAGCCGTCGGCCGTCATCACGACGATGCGGGTGCCCGTGGCGATGTGCGGCGGCACCATGGTGCGCGCGCCGTTGGAGAGGATCGCGGGCTTGTAGGACGAGGAGGCCGTCTGGCCCTTCACCGTCGGCTCCGTCTCGACCACTTCGAGCGTCACGCGCTGCGGCAGCTCGATCGAGACGGCGGCGCCCTCGAAGATGGAGAGCTGGCAGGCCATGCCTTCCTGAAGGTAGACCGCCTGATCGCCGATCACGTCGGCCGGGACGTGGATCTGGTCGAACGTCTCCGGATTCATGAAGACGTAATCGTTGCCGTCCTGATAGAGGTAGGTGTGCTCGCGGTCCTCGACATAGGCGCGCTCCACCTGCTCGGTCGTCTTGTAGCGCTGGACCGTCTTCACGCCGTCGGACAGCCGGCGCATTTCGACCTGGGTCGTCGGCGTGCCCTTGCCCGGGAAGAAGCTCTCGGCCGACAGGACGTTGTAGAGCTGCCCGTCGATCTCGAGAATATTGCCCTTGCGCACGGAACTGGCGATGACCTTCACGTCGTAACCTCTTTGGAGCGATAACGGCGGCGCGCCGCGCGGCCGGAAAACGTGCATGCGCACTAACCGATCCGGAATGAAATGACCAGACATCTCGCTTGCCCGGAACCCGCCGGTCCCGGGCTTGCGGCGGCTTCCGCCGCACCCGGCCCGTCGCCCTGGTGGGATCCGCGCGTGCACGCCGACCGCCGGCCGTTCCTGATGGCGCGCGGACGCATCGTCGCCGCGCTGCGGCGCCGTTTCGAGGCGGAGGGCTTCGTGGAGGTGGAAGCGGCCGCGCTCCAGGTCTCGCCCGGAAACGAGACGCATCTCCATGCCTTCGCGACCGAGCTGCAGGGGGCGGACGGACGCGCGACGAGGCTCTATCTCCACACCTCGCCGGAATTCGCCTGCAAGAAGCTGCTCGCCGCCGGCGAGACGCGGATCTTCGATTTCGCGCGCGTGTTCCGGAACCGGGAGCGCAGCGCGCTCCACCATCCCGAGTTCACGCTCCTCGAATGGTACCGCGCCGGCGCGGGCTACGAGGCGCTGATGGAGGATTGCGGGACGGTGCTCAGGGTTGCGGCCGAGGCGGTCGGCGCGACCCGCTTCGCCTGGCGCGGACGGAGCGCCGATGCCGCGGCCGCGCCGGAGCGCGTCAGCGTCGCGGAAGCGTTCCTGCGGCACGCGGGCATCGATCTCATGGCGACGCTGCCCGCAGGCGCGGGCGATCCGCCGGACCCGGCGCCGCTCGCCGCCGCCGCCGAAGGGATCGGCATCCGCACGGCGGCCGACGACACCTGGTCGGACGTCTTCAGCCGGATCCTCTCCGATCGCGTCGAGCCGCATCTCGGGATCGGGCGCGCGACGATCCTCCGCGACTATCCGGCGAGCGAGGCCGCGCTTGCCCGTCGCAAGCCCGCGGATCCGCGCCTCGCCGAGCGCTTCGAGCTCTACGTGGCCGGCGTGGAGCTCGCCAACGCCTTCGGCGAGCTGACCGACCCGGAGGAGCAGCGCAGGCGCTTCGAAGCGGACATGGACGAGAAGATGCGGATCCACGGCGAGCGCTATCCGATCGACGAGGACTTCCTCGCCGCGCTCGCCCGCATGCCGCCCGCAGCCGGCATCGCGCTCGGCCTCGACCGGCTGGTGATGGTCGCGGCCGGCGCGCCCCGGATCGAGGACGTCGTCTGGACGCCGGTGGCGGAGGAAGGGACTTGCCCGTGACGCGCTCCGCCACGCTCCGCCGCCCGGCCGAGCTCGCCGAAGCCGGGCTCGTGCCGGCCGAGCGCGTCCGTGCGCTCGAGGCAGTCGCGGCGCGCTACGCCGTCGCGATCAGCCCGGTTATGGCCGAGCTCGTGGATCCGGCCGACCCTGCCGATCCGATCGCGCGCCAGTTCGTGCCCGATCCCGCGGAGCTCTCCGGCGCGGCGGGCGAACGGTCCGACCCGATCGGCGACGACGCCCACAGCCCGGTGCCGGGCATCGTCCACCGCTATCCGGACCGCGTGCTCCTGAAGCTCGTCTCGGTCTGTCCGGTCTATTGCCGCTTCTGCTTCCGGCGCGAGATGGTCGGGCCGGGACGGCCCGCGACGCTCTCCGAGGAGGCGCTTTCGGGTGCGCTCGCCTATGTCGGCGCGCATCCGGAGATCTGGGAGGTGGTCGTGACGGGCGGCGATCCGCTGGCGGTGGCGCCGCGCCGGATCGCGGATCTCATGGGCCGGATCGCCGCGCTCGGCCACGTGAAAATCGTGCGCTTCCACAGCCGCGTGCCGGTGGTCGCGCCGGAGCGGGTCGACGGTGCGCTCGCGGCGGCCCTGAAGGCGGAGGGCATTGCGACCTGGATCGCCGTGCATGCCAACCATCCGCGGGAGATCGGTCCGGCCGCCGCGGCCGCACTCGCCCGGCTCGCCGATGCCGGCATCCCGCTCGTCAGCCAGAGCGTGCTCCTGAAGGGCGTGAACGACGACCCGGCGGTGCTTTCCGCCCTGATGCGCGCCTTCGTGGAGAACCGCGTCAAGCCCTATTACCTGCATCAGGGCGATCTCGCGCCCGGGACCTCGCATCTGCGGACGTCGATCGCCGAGGGGCAGGCGCTCATGCGCGCGCTGCGCGGGCGGGTCTCCGGCCTCTGCCAGCCGGCCTACGTCCTCGACATACCCGGCGGCTACGGCAAGGTGCCGGTCGGGCCGGCCTATCTCGCCGGCGGGGACGGCGCCCATGTCGTCACCGACTTCGAGGGCCGGGCGCATGCCTACCCGCCCGAAGCGGAGCCGCGGGAGGGCTGATCCGCCGGTCCCGCCTCACGGCCGGCTGCTGCCGCCGCGATGCGCCCAGCCGGTCATCCGCGCCTCGAGCCAGGCCATCAGCGCGTACATGGCGATGCCCTCCACCGCGAGCACGACGAGCCCGGCGAAGATGAGCGGCACCTGGAACTGGGCCTGCGCCTGCAGCATCAGATTGCCGATGCCGTGGTTCGAGGCGACCGATTCCGAGATGACGGATCCGACGAAGGCGAGCGTGATCGCGACCTTGAGCGATGCGAAGAAATAGGGCAGGGCGCGCGGGATCCCGACCTTGCGGATGATGTCGAACTTGGAGGCGCCGAGCACCTTCAGGATGTCCTCGAGCTCCGGCTCCGTGGTGGCGAGGCCGGTGGCGACGTTCACCACGATCGGGAAGAAGGAGATCAGGAACGCGGTGAGCACGGCCGGCACCGCGCCGAGCCCGAACCAGAGCACCAGGATCGGCACGACCGCGACCTTCGGCACCGCGTTGAAGCCGATCATCAGCGGGTAGAGGCCGGCATAGATCGCGCGCGACCAGCCGACGAGGAGGCCGAGCGCGAGGCCGAACACGATGGCGAGCGCGAAGCCGATCAGCGTCGTCGTCAGCGTCACCATCGATTCCCGCCAGATCGCGCCGGAGAAGCGCACGAAGGCCTCCGCCACCGCCGTCGGCGCCGGCAGGAAGAAGGGCGGGATCGCGAAGATGCGGACCGCGCCCTCCCAGAGCACCAGCGAGGCGACGATGAAGACGGTCGGCGAGAGCCAGGCGAGGGTGCTGCGGCTCATGGCCGGCGGGCGTGCGTCAGGGCAGCTTGCGCGCCTCCGCATCAGGCAGGAAAGAGGCGTCGAAGACGGCGCCGGGCTGCGGCTTCGCCTTGAACTGGTAGGTGAGGCCGATCTGGTCGATGGCGCTCGCAAGCCGCTTCTCGTCGACCGCGCCGAGCCCGTTCGCCTTCGTCTCGTCGGTGACGATGTTCTGCTCGACCGCCATCGTCAGCCGCTCGAGTTCGGTCGCCTCGGTGGCGACAGGATTGGCGGCGACGACATACTCGACCGCTGCGGCGGGATCGGCGATCGTCTCCTTGAGCGCCTTGTTGAAGGCCGCGAGGAAGCCCTTCACCGCCTCGGGGTGGGCCTTGGCGAAAGCCGGGCTGACGAGGATCGCGTTGCCGTAGAGGTCGACGCCGTAATCCGCCATCAGAAGCACGGAGATGTCGTCGGCCGGCACGCCGGCGGCCTTGAGGTTGATGTAGGAGGAGAAGGAGAATCCGGTGATGGCCTGGACGGCGCCCTGGGCGAGCATCGGCTCGCGGACGGGAAAGCCGACATTCTCGATCTTCACCTTGGCGGCGTCGATGCCGTTCGCCTCGACGAAGATCGGCCATTGCGCATAGGCGCCGTCGGGGGCGGGCGCGCCGAGCGTCTTGCCTTCGAGATCCTTCGGCGCGGCGACCCCGAGGCTCTTGCGGCCGACGATCGAGAAGGCCGGCTTGTTGTAGACCATGTAGACGGCCTTGAGCGCCGCTTGCGGGTTCTGGTCGCCGAACTTGATGAGCGAGTTGATGTCGCCGAAGCCCATGTCGTAGGTGCCGGAGGCGACGCGGTTGATCGGCTCGAGCGATCCGGCCGCCGTGTCGATGGTGACCGCCAGGCCCTCTTCGGCGAAGTAGCCCTTCTCCTTGGCGAGCAGGAAGGGTGCGGCCGGCCCTTCGAATTTCCAGTCGAGCGTGAACTTCACGGGCGTGGTCTGGGCCTGTGCCGGCCCGGCCGGCACCTGGGCGAGAAGGAGGCCGGCAAAGGCGGCCAGGATCGCAATGCGCGTGTTCGGCATGAAGGACTTCCCTCCGTCGTTCTCCTCGTCCGATCGACGATGCAGGGACCGTGCCAGTCCGGGTCGCCGGCGCACGTCCTTGGGAGCAGCGCAACGGCGCGGCCGCCGCTTATGCCGGGCCGGTACGCCTGCCGTCCTTCTCTCTTTCTCTGCGACAGGCGGAAATCCGCACCCGCTTGACTCTCGGCCGAGGCTCTGGAATCCATGAGAACAAATAGGAAACAAATCGGATCGGGCACGCCATGGCCACCCCCGCCGAGGCGCGGGCGGAGCTTTGCCGCCTGCGTCGCGAGATCGCCCGCATCGAAGGCCGGCCTGCGGAGGACGACCGCATGGCCGTCGACGGAGACACGCCCGGCGGCGGAATCGCGCGCCTCGCCTTCGGGATTCCGCCGCTCGACGCGGCACTCGGCGGCGGTCTCGCCTGTGCGGCGCTCCACGAGATCCGCACCGCCGAGACCCGCGAGGGCGCGGCCGGCGCGGGCTTCGCGGCCGCCTGCCTGATCCGCCTGACGGCGCAGGCGGGCCGGCGGCCGATCCTGTGGATCGGAACCGAGGAGAGCTGCCGCGAGGCGGGCAGGCTCCATGCGCCCGGGCTCCTCGCGCTCGGGCTCGACCCGGCGCTGATCGTCTCCGTCGTGACGGAGCGGCCGGCGGATGCGCTCTGGGCCTTCGAGGCGGGTCTCGCCTGCCGCGGCCTCGCGGCGGCCGTCTGCGAATTGCGGCGCGGCGCCGACATCGACCTCACCGAGACCCGGCGCTGCGCATTGCGGGCGCACGAGGCGGGCGTCACGGGCTTCCTGCTCCGCTTCGGCGCAGCGCCCGAGCCGACCGCGGCGGAAACACGCTGGCGGCTCGGATTCGCGCCGGCCGGTCCTGTCGGCCTCTATGCCGCGGGCGTCGGCCGGCCGGCCTGGCGGGTCGAGATCGAGAAGAACCGGGCCGGCCGCACCGGCGCCCACATCCTGGAATGGAACGCGCATGAGCGACGCTTCGAGACACCGGCCGGCCACGCGGCCGACGCGCATCCTGTCGCTCTGGCTGCCCCGCCTTTCGACCGATCGGACCGCCCGGCGGGAGAAGGCTTCCGGCGCGCCTCCTGAGATGCGGCCGCGGGCCGTCGTCGCCAAGGCCGATAATGCGCTGCGCGTCGTCGCGGTCGACCGCGTCGCGGAGACGAGGGGCGTCCGGGTCGGCAGCGGGCTCGCCGATGCGCGTGCGGCCGTCCCAGACCTTCTCGTCGAGGAAGCCGACGCGGCCGGCGACCGCGCCTTCCTGGAGGGCCTCGCGGACTGGTGCGGCCGGTACACGCCGCTCGTCGCGCTCGATCCGCCGGAGGGGCTCTTCCTCGACATCACGGGCTGCGCCCATCTCTTCGCGGATCGCGGCGGCGGGGGCGGGGAGGCGCGGCTCGCGGCCGACCTTCTCGACCGTCTCGCGGCGCAGGGGCTCGCCGCGACCGCGGCGATCGCTTCGACCGCAGGGGCGGCCTGGGCCGCGGCGCGCTTCTCGGGACCGGCCGTCCTCGCGCCCGG
>NZ_SPKJ01000058.1 GCF_009866965.1 Propylenella binzhouense
TCGGCCGCTGTCGTCAGCGGGGCAGTGCGGCGGCCGTGGCGGCGAGCTGCTGCGGCGCGGCCGGCCGCGCGTCGGCGACCTGCGGCGGCGCGGTGAGCGTGCGGATGATGTCCGTCAGGCGGTCCGCCAGGCACTTGTAGCCGAAATCGCTCATATGCATGCCGTCCCGCGACAGCATGGCGTCGAGCGTGGCCGGCGCGCTCGTGCCGATCGCCTTCATGAAGGCATAGCGCGAAAAGAGCGGGACGTGATGGGTGCGCGCGACGTCGGCGACGATCGCGTTGAAGCGCTGGAAGTGCGCCTGATCCTTCGCCTTCTGATAGAACTGCGGGTCGAAGAGCAGGATGTCGGTCTCCGCCGCCTCGGCGGCTTCCAGGCCGTGCTCGACATCGGCGCGGAAGGCCGCCTCGTCGACATTGCGCAGCACGTCGTTGGTCCCGACCTGCCAGACCACCAGCGCGTAGGCGTGGTCCTCCAGGGCGGCATCCATCCGCTCCACGGCGCGGCTGGCGATCTCGCCGCCGATCCCGGCATTCGCCACCGTGATGTCGCCCCGCTGCCAGGCGGCCCGCAGGTTGGCCTGGAGCTGCGCCGGGTACGTGAAGGCGGGTCCGGAGGCGCCGATCCCTTCCGTCGACGACGAGCCGATGGCGAGAATGTCGACCGGACCGCTTTCGTGCAGGTCGGCGGCAAGGTCCGGCAGCGGGACCGGCGCCGGCTGCCCGTCGGCGGACGGAGCGGCATTGGCCGAGAGCGCGCCGGCCGGCAGGGCCGGACAGGCAAGCTGGCCGGCTTCGGCAAAGGCCGGCGCGGCAAGCGCCGCGCCGGCAACAAGAACGGTAAGGGCGGCCCGGCCGGCCGCACCGACAGACGTCCGGCGCGCATACGTCGCCGAGCCAATTCGCGACACTGAAATGCCCCCATGCCCCAAGGGAAATCCCAGGCCCGCATAGCAGAGCCGAAGTGCCCGGCACAGTCCCTATTCCGAGCACTTGCGGAACCCGCCGCCGCGAAAGCTCCCGCGTGCCGATCCTGCAACAGTTCCTTAGCAGGCTCAGGGCGGAGACGCGCGATCAGCTGGCGCTCTTCTGGGCATCCGGGAAGAACTGCTGTTCGCCGTTGATCCTGAACGCGGCGATGGCGTCCTGGCCCTCCTTCGAGAGCAGCCAGTCGATGAAGTCCTGGCCGAGATCCGCCTTTACGTTCGGGCACTTGGCCGGATTGACCAGGATCACGCCGTACTGGTTGAAGAGATCCTTGTCGCCCTCGACCAGGATCTTGTAGCCGGCGCGGTTCTTGTGCGCGCTCCAGGTCGCGCGGTCGGTCAGGACATAGGCGCCCATGCCGACCCCGGTGTTGATCGTCTCGCCCATGCCGGAGCCGGTCTCGCGGTACCAGTCGCCGCTCGCCGCCTTCACGTCGACGCCGGCCGCCTTCCAGAGCGACCGCTCCTTCTGGTGCGTGCCGGATTCGTCACCGCGCGAGGCAAAGGGCGCCTTGGCGGCCGCGATCTTCTTCAGTGCCGCCTCGGCGTCGGTCATGCCCGCGACCCCGGCCGGATCGCTCTCCGGGCCGATGATGACGAAGTCGTTGTGCATGAGGTCGAACCGCTTGACCCCGCCGCCCTCGGCGACGAACTTCTCCTCGGCGGGCTTGGCGTGGACGAGCAGCACGTCGCCGTCGCAATTCGCCGCATTCTTGATCGCCTGGCCGGTGCCGACCGCGACGACGCGCACCTCCGTGCCGGATTTCGCCGTGTATTTCGGCAGGAGCTCGTCGAGCAGGCCGGAATTCTGGGTCGAGGTCGTCGACTGGACCACGATGAACTTGTCGGCCGCGAGGGCGCCGCCCGAGACGAGTGCCAGGCCGAGCGCGGCGGCGCAGGCGAGCGCCGAAAATCTGCCGTTCATGTGCTTGCTCCCTAGGTCATATGTGGATGCGCCCTTCCAGGAAGGCGCGTGCCGCTTCGCTTTGCGGACCGGTGAAGAACTGGCCGGCGCTTGCGCGCTCCACGAGCCGGCCCTGCTGCAGGAACAGGATCTCCTGGGCGAGGCGCCTCGCCTGTCCGGCATCGTGGGTGACGAGCACGATCTTCGTGCCGCGCCCGCGGGCACCCGCGACGAGCGCCTCGATGGCGAGCGTCGATCCGGGATCGAGGCTTGCCGTCGGCTCGTCGAGGAAGAGCACCTCCGGCTCGAGCGCGAGCGCGCGCGCCACCGCGAGCCGCTGCTGCTCGCCGCCGGAGAGCACCCGGGCGGGCGAGCCGGCGAGGCCCTGCAGCCCCGCCGAGGCGAGCGCGGCTTCGGTGCGCCCGGCGATCTCCGCGCGCGGGAAGCCGGCCACCTTCAGCGCGTAGCGGATGTTGGCGGCGGCGGAGCGCCTGAGCAGCACCGGCTTCTGGAAGACGAAGCCGAGCCGGCGGGCGCGCTCGCGCCCGGGCGGGCGCCCCGCCCACAGCACGGTGCCGGCATCGGGCTGCACGAGCCCGGCGAGGACGCGGAGGAGAAGGCTCTTGCCCGAGCCGTTGAACCCCATGAGGGCGGTGATCTCGGAGCCGGACATGCGCAGCTCGGGGATATCGAGGAGGACCCGGCCGGCGCGCTCCACCCGGAGCCCGAGGCCTTCGAGCGGCCGCACCGCCCCTTCGGCCTCGGCGCGCCGGCTGACCGGAAGCGCGGCGGCCTCATGCATAGGCGGTCCTCGCCGCGGTCGCGCGCAGCCCCTGGACCGCCGCGTTGACGAGGATGGTGAGCGACAGCAGGATCATGCCGAGGCCGAGCGCGAGCGCGAGATTGCCCTTCGAGGTCTCGAGCGCGATCGTCGTCGTCATCACGCGGGTGACGTGGTTGATGTTGCCGCCGACGATGATGACGGCGCCGACCTCCGCGATCGCGCGCCCGAAGCCGGCCACCATGGCCGTCAGCAGGCTGTAGCGGGCGTCCCAGAGGAGGGTCGCGACCTCGGTCCGGCGGCTGACGCCGAGCACCTGGAGCTGCTCGCGGTACTCGCCCCTGATGTCCGCCACGGTCTGGCGGGCGAGCGCGGCGATGATCGGCGTGACGAGCACCGCCTGCGCGACGATCATCGCCGTCGGCGTGTAGAGGAGGTTGAGCGGACCGAGCACGCCGGCATGGGAAAGGAGCAGGTAGAGCACCAGGCCGACCACGACCGGCGGCAGGCCCATCATCGCGTTGAGGAGCACGACCAGCAGGCCCGAGCCGGGGAAGCGCAGGACGGCGAGAACCGCGCCGAGGGGGAGGCCGACGAGCCCGGCGGCGAGCACCGCCGTGAGGCTGACCCGCAGCGAAAGCAGGACGATCTCGAGAAGGTCCCGGTCGAACGAGGCGACGAGCCCGAGCGCCTGCCACACGGCTGAGCCGAAATCCTGCACGACACTACCTCCCGCTGCGATCTTATGCGCAAAGGGCGGAAAAATTTCAATCGGCCGGCAGGAGGGTGCAAGAAGTGCCGTGTTCTGCAGCGCACCGGCGCTCCGCGTTCACAGCTGCGTGTGCCGGCGGCTCCGTCGCTTGAGCGCGCGCCCCCCGAAGGGGATCATGCAATCCTGACGAGGAGGTTCCGAATGGCGAAGCACCGGCCGAACCCGTTCCGCTGGCTCATGCCGTTCTTCGTCGCGCTGCTGACGGGCGCGGCGCAGGCCCAGGAGGTCGATCTCGAGCTCGTCCTCGCCGTCGACGTCTCCCGGTCCATGGACATCGACGAGCAGGAGCTGCAGCGCCAGGGCTATGTCGCCGGGTTCCGCCATCCCGACGTCCTGAGGGCGATCGCCGACGGCATGACCGGCAGGATCGGCGTCACCTATGTCGAGTGGGCGGGGCCCGGAAGCCGCTACGTCATCGCGCCCTGGACCGTGATCGACGGGCCGGCGAGCGCCGAAGCCTTCGCGGCCGCGCTCTCCGGCGCGCCGATCCAGCGTCTCCACGGCACGTCGATCTCGGACGGGCTGGCCTTCGCCGCCGAGCGCTTCGCAGACAGCCCGTTCACGAGCCCGCGCCGCGTGATCGACATTTCGGGCGACGGCCCGAACAATATGGGCGGCCCGGTGCTGCCGGCGCGGGATGCCGTGCTGGCGAAGGGGATCGTCATCAACGGCCTGCCGATCATGATCAAGGCCGCCGACAGCCTCTATTCGATCCGGGATCTCGACCGCTATTACGCCGGCTGCGTCATCGGCGGGCCCGGCGCCTTCATCATCCCGGTCCAGTCGATCCAGGAGATCGCGGAGGCGATCCGGCGCAAGCTGGTGCTCGAGATCGCCTCGGCCCGTCCGCGCCTGATGTTCGCGGCCGAGAGCATGAATGCGGAGCCGGCCGACTGCCTGATAGGCGAGCGTCTGCGCCGCATGTGGATCTACCAGTAGCGGCGAGGCGGGCCGCTACTCGCCGGCCGAGCGGCCGGGCGCGCGCTCCAGCGCCCGGATCTCGGCGAGCGCCTCGAGGAAGCGCGCCTCCGCGGTCTTGGTGGCGGCAGCGGCGGCGGCTGGCGCGCCGCCCTTCGCCGTCTCCGTTCCCCCCTTGCGGTCGAACCCGTCGGCCGCCGGCTCAGGCACCTGGTCGGCGCCGTTGCCGCGCCGCGCCGGCGCGGTCCCGCCGCGCTTCTCGACCTTCAGGACCTTCGCGATCCGCTCCGCGGAGGGCACGGCGGAGCCGGGATGCGCGAGCGCATGCCAGCCCGCCTTGCCGAGCAGCGCCTTCGCGCCTCCCGCCATGCGGTGGAGGTCGCGCGCGATCCGCTCGACCTTGCGCGTCTCCTCGTCGTGCCCGGCCTCCTCGGGAAGGACCGGCCTCTCCGCCGCGGCCGGCGGCGGCAACGGAAGCGCCGGCGCGGGAAACGGCACGCTCCGATCGGCGCCGAAGGCGGCCGGCAGCGCGAGCGGCATGCCGCCGGCGAACGGGGCGGGCAGGCCTTCGGCTGCCGCGAGCCTCTCCTCGGCCTGCGCGAGCGCGGCATTGAGGCGGGCGACCTCGCGCTCCCGCCCGAGGACGCGCTCCTCGGCGCCCCTCAGCTCGGCGCGGACGGATTCGAGCCGCTCCCGCTCGGCCGCAAGCAGGTGCTCGGCCTCGCGCCGGCCGACGACCGCCTCGGCGCGCTCGCGCTGGACGCCCTGCAGTTCCTCCTGCAGGCGCGCGAGGTGGTCGTGCAGCTCGCGGATCTCCTCGTCCTGCGCGTCGAGGTCGGCGCGGATGGAGGCGAGTTCCTGCGTCTTCAGGTCTGAATCGAGCCGGTAGGCGGTGGCGTCGTCGAGCAGGCGGTCGATCTCGCGCTCGAGCCGCCGCGCCTCCACAGCATGGCGCGCGCGCAGCTCGTCGCGTTCGGATTCGAACTCGGCGCGCCTGGTCGCGAGCCGGGCCGTGATCCGCGCGGCGGTGAGGCGCCGGGTCCTGCGGACGAAGGCGACGATCAGGACGAGCGACAGCAGTCCGCACACGAGGACGCCGAGGGCGAACATCATGGCGGATTGGATCAACACGCCCTCCGTTAGCGCCACCCCCGACGCGCATATATAAAGCGGCTGTCACATCAGCGAAAGTGAACAGCCGCGGACCGGCCGCTCCCCGACGGCTATGCCGGAATGCCGAAGCGTCAGAAAGGGTTCCAGGTCGCCTGCGGGGTGAACTTCAGATAGCCGATATTGATGCCGAGCCGCGCGCCCACGCCGGTGCGGATCGGAACCAGGTAGATCGGCTGCTCGCCCGAGGTGGTGTTGGCGAGCACCGTCATGCCGAGCCCGCCCACGAGATAGGCGGATCCCGCCACGCCGCCATAGCGGCGGAACAGCGAATCGGCGGTCGGAAGGTCGTAGACGAGCATCATCGTCCGGTTGCCGTCGCCGCCGAGATCCCATCCGACGGAAGGGCCCTGCCAGAAGACGTGCCGCTCGGGGTCCATCTTCGTGTAGAGCGTGCCCTCGCCGTAGCGCAGGCCGCCGAACACGGCGCCGGAGGCTTCCTCGCCGATGATGTAGCCGTTGGGCAGCCCGAACTTGCTGACGGCGCGCTCGACGAGCGCGGCAAGCTCGCCGGAGGCCTGTCCGAAGAGCTTGTGTCCCGCCGACACGATCTCCGCCGCCGTGTAGTTCTCCGACTGCTGCTGGTAGACGGGCGCCCCCGCCGGCTGCGCGCCGGCGGGCAGGGGGGCAATACCGGCGGCGATCAGGCCGAGGAGCAGCCAGCATCCGGGTGCGCGGGTTCGCATGGTCCAGCCTCTTGCGCGTCGCTTAGCGTCCAGGGCATTAGGATATGTCAGGGTTAAGGCACGGTTAAGCGGCCCGAATTCACAGGACCTTCGGCCGCCTCGCTTGGCGGACCGCGTGGTGCGGGTTATGGCTGCCGCACGTCACGGAGCGAATCGGAGCGCATAGGCGCTCTCCGTCCTGCCGCCAAACGCGAGACCCAGATGACGAGCTACGCGATCGACCCCCTCGAGCTTTCCGCCCTGGTGGCGAGCCGTGTGTGCCACGACATCATCAGCCCGGTCGGGGCGATCGTGAACGGGCTCGAGGTGCTCGAGGAGGAGCACGACGAGTCGATGCGCCAGTTCGCGATGGATCTCGTCCAGAAGAGCGCGCGTCAGGCCTCCGCCAAGCTGCAGTTCGCGCGGCTCGCCTTCGGCGCCTCCGGCAGCGCCGGCTCCGAGATCGACATGGTCGAGGCCGGCCGCTGCGCCAGGGCGTTCATGGAGCGGGAGAAGGCGGAGCTCGACTGGGCGGTGGCGGCGCCGCTCCTCAGGAAGGCCGAGGCCAAGCTCCTCCTGAACCTCCTCCTCGTCGCGGTGAACTGCGTCGCCCGCGGCGGCACCGTGAAGGTGACCGCCGAGCGGCAGGATGAGGAGACGATCATGCGCATCACGGCCGACGGCGATCGGGCCCGGGTGCCGGCGGGCGTGCGCGAGGTGCTGACGGCGGGCGCGGTCCCCAACCCGCTCGACGCCCATGCGGTCCAGCCGCTCTACGCGGCGCTGCTCGCGGAAGAGGCCGGCATGGGCATCACTCTCAGCGAGGAAGAGAACAGGGTCGTCATCGGCGCCCGCCCGAAGACCTGAAGGCCGTCCTGATCCGGATGTCTAAATTCGCGCCTTTTCGGCAGCAGGCCCTTAAGGATGCCGGTTGACCGGGAAGTAACGGCGCGGTGCTAGACAGGATGCCGAAGCTGCACTGAGAGATGCGGCAACGGCGTCAGAGGATTGGCACCATGAGACAATGCCTGATCGTGGATGATTCAAACTCGATCCGCAAGGTGGCGCGTCGGATCCTTCAGGATTACGACTTCGAGACGCGGGAAGCGGATTCGGAGAAGTCCGGACTTGCGGCATGCGGGCAGGACATGCCCGACTGCATCGTCGTCGACTGGCGGATGCCCGACGGCGACGGCCTGGAATTCCTGAAGCGGCTGCGGGCCATGCCGGGCGGCGACCGGCCGAAGGTGATGTACTGCACCTCGGAGAACGACCGCATAAAGGTCGCCAAGGCGCTCCGCCTCGGCGCGGACGGCCACATGATGAAGCCGTTCGACCGCGAGAGCCTGGTGCGGGCCTTCAGCGAGGCCGGCCTGATCTGACCATCCCGGGGCTCAGGCGCTCTCGCGCAGCTCGGTCTCGTCCGGCTCCCGCAGAACGTAGCCGCGGCCCCAGACGGTCTCGATGTAGTTCTTGCCCTCG
Organism: Propylenella binzhouense; assembly: GCF_009866965.1. Classification (GTDB taxonomy): domain Bacteria; phylum Pseudomonadota; class Alphaproteobacteria; order Rhizobiales; family Afifellaceae; genus Propylenella; species Propylenella binzhouense. The sequence goes on from NZ_SPKJ01000058.1 coordinate 7,678, forward strand.
GTGGCGGCCGCGAGCTTCTTCCGGAGCTTGCAGATGAAGACGTCGATGATCTTCAGCTCCGGCTCGTCCATGCCGCCGTAGAGATGGTTGAGGAACATCTCCTTGGTGAGCGTGGTGCCCTTCCGCAGCGAGAGGAGCTCCAGCATCTGGTACTCCTTGCCGGTCAGATGCACCCGGTTGCCGTTCACCTCGACCGTCTTGGTGTCGAGATTGACCCGGAGGTCGCCGGTCTGGATGATGGACTGGGCGTGGCCCTTCGAGCGGCGGACGATGGCGTTGATGCGCGCGACGAGCTCGTCCTTGTGGAACGGCTTGGTCATGTAGTCGTCGGCGCCGAAGCCGAGGCCGCGCACCTTGTCCTCGATGCCGCCGAGGCCGGAAAGGATGAGGATCGGCGTCTTCACCTTGGCGACCCGAAGCGTCTTCAGCACCTCGTAGCCGCTCATGTCGGGCAGGTTGAGATCGAGCAGGATGATGTCGTAGTCGTAGAGCTTTCCGAGGTCCACGCCTTCCTCGCCGAGGTCGGTCATGTAGACATTGAAGTTCTCCGACTTCAGCATCAGCTCGATGCTCTGCGCGGTGGCGCTGTCGTCTTCGACCAGAAGAACCCGCATGCCAATCCCCTTCTTGGCTCGGCCGGTCGGCCTCCGCCGCACCGCCCGAACAGGCAAGCCCACGCGACGCTACACGCGAATGGTTAACTGACTCTCTGCGCCGCCGGCAAGCGCGGTACCGGCGCATGCCACGATAGCGGATTGATCGGTCAGCGAATCCCGCGCTGCGTCTTGAGACGCTCGGTTAAAGGACTCCATCCAACGATTGTGCGGTTTCGCATTTCTCGAAAGCCGCCGCTCTCGGCTACAGTTCGTTAGCAGGCTGCCTTTACCCGGCCTTAAATCCTTTCCGGCATCATTAACCTGACCTGTAAACGAATGGTTACTGCGTCCGGAATCCCGCCCGCGACTGGCACGATTCGTGCTGTCGCACGCCGGTTCGGGCCCTGGGGGAGTGCTGCGTATGAAATCGCGAGATGCCGTCATCCGCCAGAAGCGGTTCCAGGTGGAGGAGAAGCGGAGACAGGCCGGGCAGATCGAGGCCATGGTCGAAGAATTCGGCCGAATGGTGGCGGAGCTCGAGCGCGAGATCGCGGCCGAGCACCGGCGCACCGGCATCGAGGACGAGAAGCACTTCGCCTATTCGACCTTCGCCCGCGCCGCCAAGCAGCGCCGCGCCAACCTCCAGGTCTCCATCAACGACCTTCAGGCGCAGCTCGAGACGGCCCGCGCGGCGCTCGACCTCGCCGAGGCCGAGCTCCGGCAGGAAGAGGAGAAGCTGGAGCGGGAACTCGCCGCCGAGGCGGCCAAGGGACATTCGGCACGGGCGACGGGCTGAAGGCGGGATCTCACCCGATCGCGTAGCCGGAAAGACGCTCGTAGATCGGCATCGCGGCGACCGCCACCGCGCGGAGCGCCGGATCCTCCAGGCGAGGCGGCGGAGCGGTGGGCGCGAAGCCCGTCGACCGGTTGACTGCATCGTACCAGTGCGCCGCCCAGATCCCGTCGCTCGCGCGCGGGCCGGCGGGCCAGGCGAGCATCCGCTCGTCGAAGGCGATTCCGAGCCGCCCGCACAGGCGGGCGAGAACGCCGGCCGGATCGGCGAGAATGCGATCCGCGTCGACGACGGCCGGGGCTTCGCCGAGGAGGTCGGCCGCGCGGTCGAACAGTTCCTCCTGCTGCACGAAGCCGATATCGGCGAGGCCGACCGTCTCGCGCTTGGCCGCATAGGATGCAAGCACCCGCTCGGGGCGGCGGATCAGGAAGGCGTGCCGGCAGGCGGACATCCAGGCGCGCCCGATCTCGGGCAGCATGTGGTGCGTCATGTGCTTCTGGTAGAACAAGGCGCGGCCGCCGGGCGGCGGTCCGAGAAGCGTCGCCGCGACCTTCCGCCAGTCGTTCTCCTGGGCGGCGAGGATCTCCGCGCGCATCGGGTGATCGGCGCCGGAGAGGCGCAGGAAGGCGGCGTAGAAGGGCTCGTCCACGACGGCGCAGTCGGGCCGGTTTCCGAATGCCCGCATCATCGCGGTGGAGAGGTTGCGGGGGCCGGACCACATCGCGATCCGGACGGGGGAGGGGCGCTCCGCCCCGGCCGCCTTCATTGCGCGCGCAGGTCCTGGTAGTCGGGGCGCTGCGCGAAGATGGCGGCTGCGAACGGGCAATCCGGCCGGATCCGGACGCCTTCCCGGCGGGCGTCCTCGACGGCGCGCGCGACGAGCCGCGTGCCGATGCCGCGGCCTCTCAGGCTGCGCGGAACGCCCGTATGCTCGATCACGCGGATGCCGTCGCCGGCGGACCGGAAGGTGAGCTCCGCCGTGCCGCCCTCGAGGGCGAGCGAATAGCGGCCGCGCTCCCGGTCCCCCTCGCGCGCGATCTCCGCTTCCGCCATCGTCCCGTCCCGGTCAGCGCGCCGCTTTCGGACGGAGGTCCGCCCAGTCCGCGCGCGCCTCGAACACCCGCCGCGCGAACGAGCAATAGGGCACGACCTTCTGGCCGTTCCGCCGCGCCGCCTCGACGGCGTGCTCCACGAGCCGTTCACCGAGGCGCCGGCCGCGATGGCTCGGCGGCACCTCCACATAGGTGATCGCGAAGATGTCCGGGCGCTCGTCGCGGAAGAGGAGCTGCGCCTCCTCGCCGCCGCCGAGCGGCATCACGTAGCGGCCCGAGGACCCGGCCCGCTCGATCTCGATCGGGCGTTCGCCCGAGGCTGTCTCGATGGTCATCTGCTTCACTCCCGTGTTGCGGCGGCGGGGATCGCGGTCAGGGAATTCCGGACAAGCCGGCGATAGGCGGCCGCGAGCGCGTGCGTGACCGGCCCGGCGCCTTCGCGGCCCTCGTCCCAGCCGATCGTCCTGCCGTCGACCGAGCGGACATGGACGAGGCCTGCGAACGTACCGGTGACGAAGGCTTCATCCGCTCCGTAAACGTCCGTGTTCGAGAAGCGTTTCTCGAAGGTTGGGATGCCTGCCTCGCGCGCCGCGCGAAGAACGTTGCCGCGCGTGATGCCGCCGAGGCAATAATCCGGCGGGGAGGTCCACAATTCGCCCCGGCGGACGATGAAGAAATGGGTGGAATTGCACGTGGCGACGAAGCCGGCGGGATCGAGCATCAGCGCCTCGTCCGCGCCGGCCTTGGCGGCCTGGATGCAGGCGAGGATGCAGTTGAGCTTGGAATGCGAGTTGAGCTTCTGGTCCTGCTCGGCGGGGCCGGTGCGCCGGATATGGGCCGTGAAGAGGGTGATGCCCCGCGCCACGACCTCCGGCCGCGGCAGCTTGAACTCGGGGATGATGACGATCGTGGCGGGGCCGATCGTGACGCGCGGATCCTGGTAGGGCGTCCGCTTCACGCCCCGCGTGACCATCAGGCGCACGTGAACGCCGTCTTCCATCCCGTTGGCGCGCAAGCATTCGAACAGGCGCTCGGCAAGCTCCGCCCGGGTCAGGCCGACGGCCATGTCGATCGCCTTCGCGCCCTCGAACAGGCGGTCGAGATGGGCGTCCAGGAAGGCGATGCCGCCTTCCGTCACGCGCAGGCCCTCCCAGATGCCGTCGCCGAGCACGAAGCCGGCGTCGAAGACGGACACCGTCGCGCGCTCCCGCGGGACGAGCTCCCCGTTCACGGAGATCAGGATCGACGCGTTCCGCGGATCGTCCTCGTATTCATGTGTGCCGGTGCTCAAGCGCGCCCCCTGTGCCGAAATGGGGCTTACGCGCGTCGGAGCGAAGTGGGAAGGTGTCTGACGGTCGTGGCCGCAGGTGCGGCAGCAGGACGGGGGCTGCGGTCTGCCGCTCAGCCCCTATATTTCTGGATCTTGGTGGTCCGCAGCCCGGCTAGGCCGTGCTGGTCGATGGACATCTGCCAGGACAGGAACTCTTCGACGGTGAGGGTGTATCGGTCGCAGGCCTCCTCCAAGCTCAGCAGCCCGCCGCGCACGGCGGCGACCACTTCAGCTTTGCGCCGGATCACCCAGCGCTTGGTATTCGCAGCGGGCAGGTCCGCGATGGTCAAAGGACTCCCATCGGGACCGATCACGTACTTCACCCGCGGACGGATATGGTCGGCCATTGAGGACTCATACGCAAACACTTCGACGGTCCACTTCTATGCCGCGCCGCCTTAAGATTCACCTAAGTGCACGGCGTTGAATTGCTTAACAATTTGAACGAGGCCCGGCCTTGCCGTTCCACCGTGTTCGGCTATAGTCCGGGCGCCCAAGGCAGGCGTTTACCATGGACTTAGATCTCGGCATTTCCGGCGAGCGCAGCGCGACCCGTATCGTCGTCGCGATGTCGGGCGGCGTCGATTCCTCGGTGGTGGCGGGGCTGGTGAAGGCGGCCGGCTACGACGTCGTCGGCATCACCCTCCAGCTCTACGACCACGGGGCGGCGGTGCACCGCGCCGGGGCCTGCTGCGCGGGCCAGGACATCCAGGACGCGCGCGCCGTCGCCGCCCGCCTCGGCATTCCCCATTACGTGCTCGATTACGAGGCGCGGTTCCGGCAGGCGGTGATCGAGCCCTTCGCCGAGAGCTACGCCCGCGGCGAGACGCCGATCCCGTGCGTTTCCTGCAATCAGACCGTCAAGTTCTCGGACCTTCTTGAGACGGCACATCAACTCGGCGCGGCAGCACTGGCGACCGGCCACTACGTCCGCTCGGCCGTGCTGGGCGGGCGGCGGGCGCTGTTCCGGCCGGTCGATCTCGACCGCGACCAGAGCTACTTCCTGTTCGCCACGACGCCGGCGCAGCTCGACTTCCTGCGCTTTCCGCTCGGCGACCTGACGAAGGACGAGACGCGGGCGATCGCGCGCGATCTCGGGCTTCCCGTCGCCGACAAGCACGACAGCCAGGACATCTGCTTCGTGCCGCGCGGGCGCTACACGGACGTGATCGAGAAGCTGAAGCCGGGCGCGGCGGAGCCGGGCGACATCGTCCATGTCGACGGGCGGGTGCTCGGCCGGCATACCGGCGTCATCAACTACACGGTCGGCCAGCGGCGCGGGATCGGCATCGCCGCCGGCGCCCCGCTCTTCGTGGTCAGGCTCGACGCGGAGAACGCCCGCGTCGTCGTCGGCCCGCGCGAGGCGCTCGCCGCGCGCACGCTCGCGCTGCGGAACTTCAACTGGATCGGCGAGGGGGCGCTCGCGAGCGCGGCGGCGGAGGGCCTGCCGGTCCATGTGCGGGTCCGTTCGACCCGCCCGCCGGCCCCGGCCGTCCTGACGGTCGAGGACGGCGAGGTGCGGGTGATCCTCTCCAATGCCGAGATGGGCGTGGCGCCCGGCCAGGCATGCGTGGTCTATGCGGGCGACGGCCCGGACGCCCGCGTCCTGGGCGGCGGCACCATCGCCGCGCACCGCGCCGCGCCGGGACGTGACGCGGCCTGAGCCGCGCCGGTTGCGGAAGCCCGGCCCGGCGCCTATCGTGAGCCGGGGAACGAAGCGGCTTCGGACACGTTCTGCCCGAAGGGAAACTCACCGAAGCCAGGGAGCAGCCGACATGGCCAGCGAAGCGACGTCCGGACGGTCCGGCACGACACGCTCGAGCGGGGCGGACGCCACGGATGGCGCGACGGCGGAGGACGTCAAGTCGCTGTCCGCGCAGATCGATCTCCTGAAGACTGACATTTCCGCTTTGGCGGCCACGCTTTCCGATCTCGCAAGGGCGAGCGCGCGCGAGGGCCGCGAGAAGGTGGAGCGCACGGCAGACGATTATTACCGGGAGGGACGGCGCCAGGCCGATGCGGTCCTCGCCGAGGCGCGCGCGGTGGGCGAGGAGTTCGAGGACCAGATCAGCCGGAATCCCCTGACGGCGGTTCTCGTGGCGCTCGGGCTCGGCTTCCTGATCGGCATGATCTCCAGCCGCTGACCTGATGCTGCGGTTCGCCACGACGGCCGGCCTGGCGCTGGCGGCCGCCAACATCCGCAGCCGCATGCGGGCGCTCGCGATCAGGCTCGTCCTGTTCGCGCTTGCCGGGCTGTTTTTCGTGGGCGCCGCGGCCTTCGGCCTGGTGGCCGCTTATGTCGCGCTCGTGCCGGTGCTCGGCCCGATCGGGGCGGCCGGGGCGGTCGGCGGATTCCTTCTCCTCGTCGCGCTCGTGCTCTTCCTCTTCGCCCGCCGCGCGCCGCGGGAGGAGATCCGCCGGATCGACGCCTCCGCCAGCGCCGGGATGCAGGATCAGTATGCCGAGCTCGGCCGCCTGCTGAGTTCGGGCGGCATCCTCACCAATCCCGTCGTGCTCGCCGCCGCCACCGCATTGGCGGCCGGCTATCTCGTGGGCCGGCGGCGCGGCAGGTGAGCCCGCCTCTCAGACGACCCGCCTGACGTCGTGCGGCCGGCCCTCGAAATGGGCCGCGAGGTTGGTCACGACCAGGTCTCCCATCGCGCGCCGGGTCTCCCGGGTCGCGCTCGCCTGGTGGGGCTGCAGCACCACGTTCTCCATCGCGAAGAGCGCCTCGGGCACGTCCGGCTCGCGCGCGAAGACGTCGAGCCCGGCGCCGCCGAGCCGCCCCTCCTGGAGCGCGGCGACGAGCGCCGCCTCGTCCACCACGGAGCCGCGCGCGACGTTGACGAGGATGCCCTCGGGTCCGAGCGCGTCCATAACGGCCCTGTCGATCAGGTTCTGCGTGGCGGCTCCGCCGGGCGTGATCACCACGAGGAGGGCGCTGTCGCGGGCCATCTCGACGAGGTCCGGATAGTGCCTGAAGGGCTGGTCCGGCTGGGGATTGCGCGTGTGGTAGACGATCTCGCAGCCGAACACGCCGAGCTTGCGTGCGATCGCCTTGCCGATGCGGCCGAAGCCGACAATGCCGACGCGGCGACCGGCGAGGCCGCGGGCGAGCGGCGGGTCGCCCTCGCGCTTCCACCGGCCGGCGCGGACATAGCGGTCGTTGGCGACGATGTTGCGCGTCGTCGCAAGCACCAGCGCGACGGCCATGTTCGCGACGTCGTCGTTGAGCACGTCCGGCGTGTTGGCGACGACGATGCCGCGCCTGCGGGCATCCTCCACGTTGAGCGAGTCGACGCCGACCCCGAAGGACGCGATGATCTCGACCTTCGGGCAGGCCTCCATCAGGGCGACGGGGCAGCCGTCGAACGTGCTCGTCGCGATCGCGCGGATCCTCGGGCCGATCTCGCGCAGAAGCGCCTGCCGGTCCGGCGCGCCGACGAGGTCGTGGGTGGCGTAGGCGGCGTCGAGCGCCGCCCGTACATGCGGCATCAGCGAGCCGGCAATCAGGACATCGGGCTTCATCGTTCCTCCGGCCGCCGAACTTAGCGGCGTCCGCGCGGGCTCCGCAAGGATGCCGGCTCACTTCTTCCGGCCGGGGCGGTCGCCGGCGGCGCAACCGCGGGACGACGCAATCCCCTCGCGACCCGGCGGGGAGGCGCCGCGACGGACTTGCATGCCCGCCACGGCTCTCCCATAGCGGGCAGGGCCGCGGTCCTGGCGCGGCGGGACGAAGGGAGGGGAGACATGGCGCAGATCGGCTTTCTGGGTACGGGCATCATGGGGTTCCAGATGGCGCGGCGGCTCTGCGAGGCCGGCCACCGCGTCAGCGCGTGGAACCGGACGCGCGACAAGGCCGAGCGGCTGCTGCCCTTCGGCGGCACCGTGGCCGACGAGCCGCGGGCGGCGGCAGACGGCGCCGAGATCGTGATCGGCATGCTCGCCGACGGCCCCACCAGCGAGGCCGTGTTCTTCGGCCAAGGCGTGGTCGCGGCCATGGGGCAGGGCGCTCTCCTCGTCGACATGGCCTCCATCCCGGTCGAGACGGCGCAGGAGCACGCCCGGCGCTGCAGGGCGGCCGGCATCGGCTATCTGGACGCGCCGGTCTCGGGAGGCGAGAAGGGGGCGACGGACGGCACGCTCGCGATCATGGCGGGCGGCGAGAGCGGGGATTTCGAGCGCGCGAAGCCGGTGCTCGCCGTGCTCGGCCGGCCGGCTCTCGTCGGCCCCGCCGGAAGCGGCGACCTCGCCAAGCTCTGCAACCAGATGATCGTCGGCAACACGATCGCGACGGTCGCCGAGGCGCTGCTGCTGGCGGAACGCGGCGGTGCCGATCCCGCGGCGGTGCGCGAGGCGCTGATGGGCGGCTTCGCCGATTCCGCGATCCTGCGGAACCACGGCCTGCGCATGATCGAGCGGAACTTCAGGCCCGGCGGTCTCTCGCGCTACCAGCTGAAGGACATGCGCACCGCCTCCGCCCATGCCCGGTCCAAGGGGCTCGAGCTGCCGGTCACCGAATGCGTCTCGGGTCTCTTCGCCCAGGTGGTCGAGCATGGCGACGCGGAGCTGGACCATTCCGCGCTCATGCGCGAACTGCGGCGGCGCAACGGCCTGCCGGTCGAGTAGGAGCCGGCCGGGGACCGGTGGCCCGGGCCGGCCCGGCGCTCAGAAGCCGAGGAAGTTCCGCAGCCCGTCCAGTCCGGAGCGCTCCTCGCGCACGAGCCTTATGCCGAGATTGGCGGGCGGCAGGCCGACGGAGCAGGCGCCCGCCTTCGGATCGCGGATGAAGGTCGGAAGGTATGCGCGATGGCGGCCCTCGGCGACGCGGATGCCGCAATTCTCGTGCTCGCTCGCCGCGCCGGTCAGGCTGTCGGTCCGATGGCGCACGAAGCAGGTGCTCGTCCACTCCCACACGTTCCCGGCCATGTCGAGCAGGCCGCGCTCGTTGGCGCCGAATGCGCCGGCGGGACGGGGCGTGGGGTCGACCGCCTCTTCGCCGGCCGCTTCCGCATCGTAGAGGGCGAGCCAGCGCTTCGAGGGGTTCTTCGGGTCGCTCACCTCGGTATAGGCGTCGTCGCGGAAGCGCGTCCCGGCGGCGATCGCCCATTCGCGGTCTGTCGGGAGCCGGTAGAGCGCGCCGGTCGTCCCGGAAAGCCATGCGGCATAGCGCATGGCGTCCACGAAGCTCGCGCCCACGGCCGGCAGATCGGCATCCCCGCCTCCGTCGAGCGCCCGGCAGCCTCCGCCGGCGACGCAGGAATCGTACTCGCCGCGGGTGACCTGGCGCTTCATGATCTCGAAGGGCGTGTCGGCGCGGATCTCCCGGCGCGGGCCGTTGACCGGCGCTCCGTCGCGGAGGAAGTCGCCCGGCTCGCGATAGGCGACCGAGGCATGCGCGATCCGCACCGTCTCCGGTCCGTCCGGCGGCGGGGCGAAGCCCTGGATGAAGGAAACGAGCGCGGCGGAGGCGAACCCGGCCGCAATGAACCTGACGGGCATTCGCATCGGAAAGCTCCATCGGAAGGGAGTGCGGCCCGCCCGGGGCGGACCGCACTACGGGGACGCTACACGGCGATCGGGGCCGGCCCGCTGATCTGCGTCATCAGGTCGTCGTTCCACTCGCCCTCGACCTTGACGTGGGCGGTGGCGCCGAGCTCGGCCGCCTCGATGAGGTTGTGGTTCACGTAGGCGTAGATGCCGGGCTGGCGGAACGTATAGAGCGCCGCGCCCGCGCTGCCGCCCCGCACGAACCAGGTCTCCAGGTCGCGCTCCGGCGGGTTGGCGAACTTGCCCGCCTCCCAGACCCAGTCGCCGTGGCCGCCGATCAGATGCGGGCGGGTGTCGCGGTTCGCCTGGCTGTGGATGAAGAGCACCGTCTCGCCCACCTTCGCAGTCATCGCGTTGTCGCCGGTCAGCGCGCCCTTGGCGCCGTTGAAGACGACATGGGTCGGGATCAGCCTGCGCATCACCTCGATCGTGTCGGCATAGGCGTCGCCCGGGCTCTCGTAGGTCTTGTAGTTGCCGTCCTCGTCCCTCGGAATGTAGAGGTCGAACTCGCCGATCGTGTAGGCCCGGTCGTAGCGGAGCGGCCTGCCTTCGGCGTCCTTCAGGCCGCCGCGCGGCAGCACCATCACCGTGCCGCTCATGCCGCTCACCACGTGCCAGGGGACCATGCCCTCGGGCGCGCAATGATAGACGAAGACGCCGGCGCGGGTCGCCTTGAAGCGGAGGGTCGCCTGCTCGCCCGGATTGATGAAGGTGAGCTTGGCGCCGCCCAGCGCGCCGGTGGCGGCGTGGAAATCGATGTTGTGCGGCATCGTGTTGGTGTCGGGATTGACCAGCGTCAGCTGCAGATAGTCGCCCTCGTGGACGACCATCGTCGGTCCCGGCATGGATCCGTCGAACGTCATCGCCTGGAAGGTCGTCCCTTCGTCGTCGACCACGATCTGCTTCTCGTGGATGGTCATCGTGAACTCGACCACCTTGGGGCCGCCGGTGGCGACCTGCTCGTGCGCCATGACCGCGGGAGGAGCGACCAGCTTCGCCTTCACGTGCGGAAGGCCGTCGGCGCTGGCGGTGCCTGCGGCCGCGGCGGCGAGCTGCTCCTGGGCGAGCGCGGGCGCCGCAGCCGCAACGGCGGCGACGGCTGTGCCGATGAGGGCGGTGCGACGGGTAATCATTGTCTTCGTCCTTGTGTCGGTGTGTCTTCTCTTTCGACGCGAAGATTAAGACACCCATCGGCGCATCCTTTCTTTGCGCTAGTGCAAACATCGATCTGAATTCGGCTCCGGTCGGGCGGAAGTGGCGCGGCAGGGCCTGTTGCGGCTAAGCTTCGGGTGCCGGCCGTTCCGGCGGGGACGGCCGCTGAGGAGGGAATCCATGCGCGCGTCTTCCATGTCTCTTCCGGCCGTTGCGCTCGCCGCCGGGCTTGCGCTGGCGTCGCTTTCTCCGGCTGCCGCGCAGAGCGGCACCGGGCAGTCCTCGTCCCTGTGGACGGCCTACGATCAGATCTTCAAGTCGGCCAGGTACATCGACCTCACGCATCCGTTCGAACCGAAGCAGGCGGTCTGGCCCGGCTTCGGGAACGCGCGGTTCAAGCCCGCCGTCGCAGGCAAGGACATCGAGGGCTACGTGAAGACCGGCGAGGAGTTCACCTACGAGAAGCACGGCTTCGTCGCCACGGCGTACGACCTGCCGACCGATCAGTACGGGACCCAGCTCGATCCGCCGGCGCACTGGGAGCCGATGGGAGCCACGATCTCCGACATCCCCGCGACCTACGCGGTCCGTCCGCTGGTGGTGATCGACATTTCCGGCAAGGTCGCGGAGAAACCCGACTACCACATGCAGGTCGCCGACATCGAAGCCTGGGAGGCGAAGCACGGCACGATCCCGGAGGGCTCGGTGGTGATGGTGCGGTCCGACTGGTCGAAGAAGTGGGACGACATCGAGGCCTTCGGCGCCGCAAAGTTTCCCGGCGTCGCGCTCGACGCGCTCAAGTTCCTCCACAATGAGCGGAAGATCCTGTTCCACGGCCATGAGCCGCTCGACACCGACACGACGCCGACGCTCGAGGGCGAATACTGGCTGATGCACAACCATTTCGCCCAGGCCGAGGGGGTCGCCAATCTCGACCAGGTGCCGGAGGCGGGGGCGCTGATCGTGATCGGCTTCGCCAAGCCGCTCGGCGGGACCGGCGGCTATGCGCGGTACGTGGCCGTCGCGCCGGCGGACTGGCCGCACGGCGTCACGATCGCCGAGATGCCGGGCGCGCCGCTGCCGATGCAGAAGAACCCGCTGAAACGCGGCGAAGACGGCGTGATGCGCCCGACCGCGCCGTGACGGGAGAGCGCGGCCGGCGGCGGCCGGTCAAGGCGGGCCCGGCTTCCGGTTGCCCCGCGCGGGCCCGCTCACGGCGGCATTGCCGAGCTCGAAGAAGCGGAGCGGGCGCTCGGCGGCCTTGGTGATGCCGATCCGCGGCCCGACCGCGATCGGGCCCGCCGGGCGCGTCGCGGCGGCGAGGTGGAGCGGTCCGCCGCTGCAGAGATCGGCGCCGTCCTCGGCGAGCGTGATGCCGAGATGGCGCGCGAGCCGTCCCGGACCGCTCGCGGCCTTCGGGCCGGGGGCGCCGTTCCCGTCCGCCTCCGCGAGCGGCTCGCCGGCGCGCAACAGGACGGCCGTGCCGATCCCCTCCGCCTCGCTCGACACGTTGAGGACCGGCCAGCAGCCATAGGCGATATAGACGTAGGCATGGCCGCGGCGGAGGAACATCGCCGCGTTCCGGCGCGTCTGCCCGCGATAGGCGTGGCTCGCCGGATCGTCCGCGACATAGGCCTCGGTCTCGACGATCCGCACCGCACGGATCCCGGCCGCGGTGGCGCGGACGAGCGTCTTTCCGATCAGGAAGCGGGCGAGCGCGACCGTGTCGGCCGGGAGCGCGCCGCGGGCAAGCGGACGCGGCGCGCCGGCAGGCTCCGTGCGCGACACCGCCTAGGGCTTCGGCTTCCCGTTCCGCGCCGCCCGCTGCAGCGCGGTGACATCGACCTGCCGGCTCTTCTCGGCGAGCGGGTTCGGGGAATGCCCGACGTCCTTGCCGGGCTCGTTCGGCACCGCATCGCGCCCGCCGGCCTTCCGCCGCCGGTCCTCGTCCTCCGCCATGAGATCCTCCGTCGCAGCAGCCGGACGGAAAACGCCGCCGCCGGGCCCGCGTTCCGCCGTCCGGGGAACGTGCAGAGCCTGGAGCGTACGCTTTGGGACGCCCCTTCACGAGCGTTCACGTGTCCGCGCGCAACCTGCAATCTCCTCGGAACCTCCGGACGCGTCCCATGTTGGGTAGGCGATCCGTCTTCGGCACCGCCAAGGCGATCGACACCACGAATCGGGAGATAATCCATGAAGCTCGACACCATCAAGGCGACCGCCCTCCTTGCCGCCCTCGCGATCGGCGCTGCGGCTCCGGCCTATGCGCAGAGCTCGGGCGGCACCGGCGGAGCCGGCGGCAATGCGGGCGCCGGAACGGGCGCGACCTCGAACACGGGCGGCCCGAGCGGCGGCGGCGGCGGGGTCGACAACACCACGGCGAGCCCGACCGGTTCTCCGACCGGCACGGCGGTCGAGCCCCCGGTCTCGGAAGCCAAGAAGTGCCCGGAGGGCCAGACCATGCAGTCGAGCGGCACCTGCATGTGACACGTGCACCAGCGGGCGGACGGGCGGGAGCCCGGTCCCGCCCGCCGTTTCGAAGGGAGCGGCCGCGGCGCCGCTCCTTTTTCGTTCCGGAGGGGCGCCGCGCCTAGGAGCTGGGCCCGGCGTTCCGCGCTTCGGCGGCGTTCGGGTTCGGATCGATGAGCCGGGCGCCCCGCTCGTAGGTCGCGTAGCGCCAGAGCCACTGGAGCGTGACGCTCAGCCGCTTCTCGAAGCCGGAAAGAAGATAGACGTGCACGACGGCCCACAGGATCCAGGCCGTCAGCCCGGTCAGCTGGCGCCGGCCGAAATCGAACACCGCCGCGTTCCGGCCGATGATCGCCGTGTTGCCGCGGTCGCGGAACCTGAACGGCGGCACCGGGACGCCGTCCTCGAATTCGCGCGAGAGCGAGCGGCCGAGATGCGTTCCCTGCTGGCTCGCCACCTGGGCGAGGCCGGGAAGCGGCGTCCCGTCCGCGCTCTTCGCGTGGGCGAGGTCGCCGATGGCGTAGACGCCCTCGACCGAGGGCACGCCGAGATCCGGCGCGACGACGATCCGGCCGGAGCGGTCACGCTCCGCGGGGACCCAGCCGGAGGCGCTCGTCGCCTGCACGCCGGCTCCCCACACGATGGTGCCGGCGGCGATCCGCTCGCCGGCGGCAACGACGATCCCTTCCTCGATCGCCTCGACCGGGCTTCCGGTCCGCACCGTCACGCCGAGCCTCCGGAGCCGCTCCGCGGCATAGGCCGAAAGCCGTTCGGGGAACTGCGGCAGGATGCGCGGCCCGGCCTCGAGCAGGATCACCCGCGCCGAGCGGGGCTCGACATGGCGGAAGTCGCGGGCGAGCGCGAAGCGGCACAGCTCGGCGACGGCACCGGCCATCTCGACGCCGGTCGGGCCGCCGCCCACGATCACGGTCGTCGTGAGCGTCCGCTGGCGCTCGGGGTCGCGGCAGGCTTCGGCGAGCTCGAAGCCTTGCAGAAGGCGTGCGCGGATCCGCCTGGCATCCTCGATGCCCTTCAGCCCGGGCGCGCGGGCGGACCATTCGTCATGGCCGAAATAGGCGTAGCGGGAGCCGGTGGCGAGGACGAGCCGGTCGTAGGCAATCTCCGCTCCGCTCGACAGGCGGACGGTCCGGGCCGGCCAGTCCACGCCCGTGACCTCGTCCATCAGGACTTCGATGTTGGGATATCGGCTGAGGATGCGGCGGACGGGCTGGGCGATGTCGGCCGGGGAGAGCGCCGCGGTGGCGACCTGGTAGAGGAGGGGGACGAAGAGGTGGTAGTTGCGGCGGTCAATGATGGTGACGCGGGCGCGCGCATTGCCGAGCGCCCGTGCGCAGGCGAGGCCTCCGAAGCCGGCGCCGACGATGACGACGCGCGGCGGCGCCGCAGCCGGCGCCCCGCCTTTGTTCTCCGATGCCGCCTGGCCTCCCGGCGTCAAACGGCGCCGGGCGTGAAGGACGGCGGATCGCTCGCCGGGAACGATTCGTCGATCGCCTCGTCCACCTCGTCCCAGCTCCTGCGGTCGTCGCGGGTCTGCGCGCTTCCGGCCGGCCGGACCCGGCCGTAATCGCGATCCATCGGACCGTCGGCGTAGCCGCCGCGGAAGGCGGCGGCCCGCCTTCTCGCCGGGTAGCGGCCGCCATGTCCGCCAGCATATCCGGTGCCTTCGCCCCGTTCGCGCATCGACCGCGCGATGAGGTAGCCCGCCGCTCCGAGCGCGGCGATGTAGATCAAGCGTCGAAGTGCCACATCAACCCCTTCCACTGGCTGGCTGCGGCATTGAGCCGTCGCAGCATTCGAAACGGAAATGCCTGTCGGCCCGCGCCGGTTCCGGCCCGGCAGGCGAAGTGTGCGTCAGGCGCCGGCCTTGCCGCGCGGATCGTGCGCGTGATGCCGGTCCGGCTCGCCGCCGCCGCCCGACGTGCCGCTGTTCTTCCGGCTCTTCCGGTCGACGGGATTCGGGCCGTGCGGATCGGACTGCTCCGGGTGCTCGCGGTTCTGGTGGCTCGATCCGGGGCCGCCGAACCGCTCGGCCGCCTTGTTTCGCTCGGGCATGGTCAACGGTCCTGCTGGTAGCCCTGGTGATGTGTGTTCTGGTGGATGCTGCCCTGGTGCGCCTGCTCCGCCGCGTTTTCCGGCGGGCCCTTGCGCTTTGCCGCATCCGTGGCGGGCCGTTCGGCTCCGCCGGTGCCCTTCCGGGTGCGGCTGTCAGGCGGCACGGGTGGCATGTGACTGTGGCCCATTGTCCTCTCCTTGGCTCTCGCGGTCTGAAACGGCCGCGCGCGGGCGGGTGTTCCGCGCCTTGCCGGCGCAGCCGGAAGCGTCCATCTTGAGGCGCTCGAAGGAGGATCCGTGGTCCTGCGTCCGCCGCGTTCGCTGCATTCCCGCGCCGCCAAGGCCCCGGCGGATGTGCTGGAGTACGAGGTCGCCGCCGAGAAGGCCTCCGCGCTCGGACGGGCAGGGCGGCGGCTGGAGGATGCGCTCGCCGCGCTCGCGGCACATGGCGCCGGGTCCGGAGCGGAGGAGCCGCCCGCAGCGCGCGCCGCGCTCCTCGATGCCGCCGGCGAGGCGCTCTGGCACCTCGTCATCCAGCGGGAGCTGTGCGGACTGCGAAATACCGAAGCAATGATGCGGGACTACAAGGTTCCGGCGGCAGTCCGCGCGCGGATGGGCGTAAGGCGTCCAGTCGAGCCGAGGTAACGCGCCGCCCGCCCGCGCCCGGAACGGCCGGACCGGTTCGCGCATTCATCCGACATTCAGGATGAATGCTGCACTGTCGCATCATTCGACGCATGGCGAGCGTTCTGGCGAGCGCGGGACATGCGTCCTCAGGAGGTCGATCCGATGCGTTTCTTGAAATCGATTGCCGCAGCTTCGGCCGTGGCGATGGGCCTGCTCGGCTTCACGGCCGGCGCAGAGGCCGGGCCGCGCTACTGGGGTCCCTATCGCGGTCCCGTCTACCACAATCACTATGATGGCGGCGATGTCGCGGTCGGCATCATCGGCGGGCTCGCCGTCGGCACCATCCTCGGCAGCGCCCTGGCGGGTCCGCGCTACGTTCCGGCCCCGGTCTACGAGACCGTGCCGGTCTACGGAGCGGCGCCCTATTCGGGCGACTGGTACGCCTATTGCGCGTCGAAATACCGCTCCTTCGACCCGCGGACCGGGACCTATCTCGGCTATGACGGCTACCGGCACGTCTGCCGCTGAACCTGCCTGAGAAGGCGTCCGAGCGGGCCGGCAGAGATGCCGGCCCGTTCCGATTCCGGTGCCTGAGAAATCGCCGGGCACTTGGAAACCCCGACCCGCAGGCTGTATCCATCGGCTCACAAGAACTCCGGCGGCACGCCCGGAGCAGGAGCGATGACGATGACCTTGCAAGCGGAGTCCGACCGGGACCGCAATCAGAACACCGACGCGCAGGTTGCCAGCACGCCGGGGCTCGATCCGTCGATGGACAGGCGGCCGGGCCTTCTCAACCGGGTGGTCATGGGCCTCGTCCATTGGGCCGAAGGGCTGAACCTGCGCTACTCGAAGGTGGGCAACCCGCCCGTCTACGACAATGCGACCTTCCCCTGGGTGGCCGAGGTCGAGCGCGAATGGCACCTCATCCGGCGCGAGCTCGACCAGGTGCTGGTCCGCAAGGACGAACTTCCCGGCTTCCACGAGATCGCCGGCGACGTCGCCTCGATCAGCGCCGACCGGAACTGGAAGACCTATCTCTTCTATGCCTACGGCCACCGGTCGGACGCGGCGATCCGGCAATGCCCCGAGACCTGGCGCATCCTTCAGAAGATCCCGGATCTCCAGAGCGCGCTCTTCTCGATCTTCGAGCCCGGCAAGCACCTGCCGCCGCATCGCGGCCCCTATAACGGCGTGCTGCGTTTCCATCTCGGGCTCCTCGTTCCGGACGAGCCGGACAAGATCGCGATCCGGGTCCGCGACGAGGTCTGCCACTGGCAGGAGGGTCGCGGCCTGGTCTTCGACGACGCCTACGAGCACGAGGCGTGGAACCATTCCGACAAGGTCCGGGTCGTGCTGTTCGTCGATTTCGCCAAGCCGCTCCGGTTCCCGGGCAGCCTGGTCAACTGGCTGGTGCTGAACATGGCGTTCTTCACGCCTTTCATCCGCGAGGGATACAAGGCCCAGAAGAGCTGGGAGCGGCTCTTCTTCGGCGAGGGCCAGCATGCGCGGCAGTAGGGCGCCCGCGCTTCTGGACGCCCGCGGTGATGGCTCCTATATTGCCTCGGTCGACGCGCCATGTGTTGGATGGGCGCGTCCTCGGATTGCGGTTTGGACTGCCCCTGCAACTGCAGGATCGATTGCCTTTCCCGTTCGAGCGAGTGGCGGCGCAGCCGCACGAATGACGATCCGACTTCGAACGAGAAGGGGCTTCCCATGAGCCAGACCGGAACGGTCAAGTTTTTCGACAGCACCCGCGGCTTCGGCTTCATCACGCCGGAAGCGGGCGGCAAGGATGTGTTCGTCCATGTCTCCGCCGTCCAGCGCGCGGGCATTCCGGCGCTTGCCGAGGGGATGCGCGTGAGCTTCGACCTGGAGCAGGACCGGCGCGGCCGCGGCCCGCAGGCGACCAACCTGCAGCTCGCCTGACCCCGTCCTTCCCAAGGCCAGGCCCAGGGCCTGGCCCAAGACCTTGAATGTGGCACGCCGCCGGTCTCGGACCGGCGGCGTGCTTCGTTTGGAGCCCGAAGGCGATCGGACAGGAGGGCAAAATAACGGACTGATCGTGGGAAGGTTCCGTCCGCGCCAGAATTTTTCTTCTCCGGGCCAGATTGTCGTCCCTTTTGCCCTGCACACGCGCCGGGCCCCGCAACAGGGGCCGAGGACCAACAGGGGAAGATGGGCGAATGAAACTGGCAAGAGCCCTTGCCGTGGCGGCCGCTGCCGCTTTGACGTTTGTGAGCATGGAAGCGGCGTCGGCCCAGTGTGGCGGCGCCTCCTGGTATGCGCTTCACAGCAGAACCGCCTCTGGGGAGAGAATGAACCCCGAGGCCATGACAGCCGCACACCGGTCGCTGCCGTTCGGGACGAAGGTGACGGTGGAGGACCTCAAGTCGGGCAGGGCGGTGACGGTGCGCATCAACGACCGCGGCCCGTTCGTCGGCGGCCGGGTCATCGACCTGAGCAGCGCGGCGGCGAAGAAGCTGGGATTCCGCTCGCGCGGCCTCACCCGCGTCCGCCTCACCGTGGACGGCAGGGAGGTCGCGCCGAGGACCTGCTGACGGGATCGGCGCCCCCCGGAATCGCATGTGCGGGGCCGCTGCCACCGGCGGCCTCGCGGAAATCGCTTGCCGTTGCGATTCCTGTGAGGCATAAGCAAGGCAGCGACGGCTTCGAATGCGGAAGCCGGCGAGGTTCGACGAGGCTCCGAGGATCCCGGTTCCCGGCCAATTGATGAAGCCCTCTCCGAAAGACCGCACGTTTGCCCGCGTCGACGCCGCCCTTTGGCTGATTGGCGCCGTCGATTATTTTTCTTCTTCGAGAGGACTGGTTGAGTGATGAACGGACGGAATCGCGGCGGCGACGACGACGAGTTTCTGGATCCGCCGGGCGGCCGTGATCGGGATCGCGGGCCGCGGCGTGGCGGACAGCGTGAGTTTGGCGCCGAGCGCGAGTTCGGCGGTGACGTGAGCAGCGGCTTCGGCGCCGGCGGCGGCGGCGGATTCGGCGACCGCCCGCGCGGCGGCGGCGGTGGCGGCGGCTATCGTGCCGGCGGCGACCGCGAAGGCGG